>NZ_JBAWUK010000027.1:0-63261 GCF_037079935.1 Stenotrophomonas maltophilia group sp. Smal12
CCCCCCCCCCCCCCCCCCCCCCCCCCCCCCCCCCCCCCCCCCCCCCCCCCCCCCCCCCCCCCCCGCCCCCCCCCCCCCCCCCCCCCCCCCCCGCCCCCCCCCCCCCCCCCCCCCCCCCCCCCCCCCCGCCCCCCGCCCCCCCCCCCCCCCCCCCCCCCCCCCCCCCCCCCCCCCCCCCCCCCCCCCCCCCCCCCCCCCCCCCCCCCCCACGACCGGGTATGCTCTTGCTGGCACACCCACCCGGATCCACCGATGAGCGACACCCCCCGCATCGCTTTCCTGGCCAGCAGCACCGAACCTGCACAGATGGCCCGCGCGGCGATGATCTCGCGTTATGGCGATCACGCGCCCGAGCAGGCCGACGTGCTGTGCCCGCTGGGTGGCGACGGTTTCATGCTGCAGACCCTGCACCGGCACGGGCACCTGGGCAAGCCGGTGTTCGGCATGAAGCTGGGCACCGTTGGCTTCCTGATGAACCAGTACCGCGGTGACGATGACGTGCAGGCCCGCATTGCGCGTGCCGAGCCGGCCAACCTGCGCCCGCTGGAAATGGTGGCGCTGACCGAGTCCGGCACCAGCACCGGGTCGCTGGCCTACAACGATGTCTCGCTGCTTCGGCAGACCCGGCAGGCGGCCCATATCGGCATCGACCTCAACGGCCAGGAGCGGGTGGCCGAGCTGATCGGTGACGGCGTGCTGGTGGCCACCCCGGCCGGCAGTACCGCCTACAATTATTCCGCGCACGGCCCGGTGTTGCCGCTGGGGTCGCATACCATCGCGCTGACGCCGCTGGCTCCGTATCGGCCGCGACGCTGGCGCGGGGCGATCCTCAAGGCCGACACCGAAGTGCGCTTCCGCGTGCTCGATCCCTACAAGCGTCCGGTCAGCGTCACCGCTGATTCGCACGAGACCCGCGATGTGGTCGAGGTGACCATCCGTGAGTCGAGGGACCGTCGTGTGACCCTGCTGTTCGACCCGGAGCACAACCTGGAAGACCGGATCCTGAGCGAACAGTTCGTTTTTTGAGGACAATGGGCGGCCGGCCCCGCCGACCGCTTGAAGGACCCCCACCGATGGGCGACAACTCCCCCCGTTTGCTGACCGTCGCGGTCACCTCGCGCGCGCTGTTCGACCTCGAGGAAAGCCATGCGCTGTTCGAGAGCGATGGCGTGGCGGCCTATGCCGAGTTCCAGCGCCAGCATGAGGACGACATCCTCGGCCCCGGCGTGGCCTTTCCCGTGGTGCGCAAGCTGCTGGCACTGAACCAGGGTGCCAGCCCGGAGAACCCGCGGGTCGAGGTGATCCTGCTGTCGCGCAACTCGGCCGATACCGGCCTGCGCATCTTCAACTCGATCCAGCATTACGGCCTGGGCATCATCCGTGCGACGTTCACCGCTGGCGAGCCGACCTGGCCGTATGTGAAGCCGTTCGGCACCGACCTGTTCCTGTCGGCCAACCCGGAATCGGTGCGCAGTGCGCTGCGCCATGGCATCGCGGCGGCGACCATCCTGCCCAAACCACCGGGCGAGACCGCTGCGGCAGCGGCCGACCAGATCGATACCGGTCGCCCGGCCGGCCAGCTGCGCATTGCCTTCGACGGTGACGCAGTGATCTTCGGTGACGAGAGTGAGCGCATTTCGCGCGAGCAGGGCGTGGAAGCCTTTGGCCGCCACGAACGCGAACGCGCCCGCGAGCCACTCAGTGGCGGCCCCTTCCGCGGCTTCCTGTCGGCCCTGCACACGCTGCAGGAAGTGTTCCCGGCTGGCGACAGCGCGCCGATCCGTACCGCATTGGTGACCGCGCGGTCGGCCCCGGCGCACGAGCGGGTGATCCGCACCCTGCGGGAGTGGGGCGTGCGCCTGGACGAAGCGCTGTTCCTCGGCGGCCGGCACAAGGGGCCGTTCCTGCAGGCCTTCGGTGCCGACATCTTCTTCGATGATTCGCAGCACAACATCGACAGCGCCCGCGAGCATGTGGCTGCCGGCCACGTACCGCACGGCGTCGCCAACGAGGGATAGGGCGGATTTGACCGGTAGGTGCCAATCTTGGTTGGCGCTGCCGTCAGGCCACGGGTCTGATCAAGGGCTGCCCGACATCCCCAACTGCAGGTCCACCACTTTCCAGCGCAGGCCCTGCGGCTCCAGCACCACCTTCGTCGGTGGCTGGCCGGGGCCGCGATCCACATTGATCACGAAGCGATCGAACGCCTCGAAATGGTGCTCGGCGTGTTTCAACGGCCGCGCAGGTTCGGTCGCGCCGAAGGCGTCGCCACCCTGCAGTTCATTGCGGCCACGCTTCCACAGCACGTGGCCCTGCAGCATCGCGCCGATCCCGGTCGGGGTCACCATGGTTTCCACCGCGGCCCCCCCGAGCTGGTCGCCCAGGCCGTAGAGCAGGGCTCCGAACGGGCTGGCCGCCACGTCCGGGCCCGCCTGGCGCACCAGGTAATCATTGAGCTGCGCACGCAGGCTGCTGCGCACGCGCGGGAAATCGACGTAACGCTCCAGGCGCGCGGTGTCGCGCTGTTCGATGGCCTTGGACAAGCCATTGACAGTCAGGTACGGGCCGCCGAACCACCAGGCCGCCAAGGCCAGGACCAGCAGCACAAGCAGTGCGGTGAGCTTCTTCATGCCGGACAGACTGCCGCAACGGCGGCAGTGCCGGGTGAAGACTCACTGACTGGGCGAACCACGGCCATCACCGAAGGCATCGACCAGCTGTTGCCGTTCCGCCGGGCTCAGCGCCTCCACGCGCGTTGCCAAGACCTCGTCCAGGCTGCGGATGCGGGTGGTGCCGAGGATGCCGCTGGCCACACCGGGATGCCCCAATGCGTAGGCGAAGGCGGTCTGGGCCGGACGCTGGCTGTGGATCGTGGCCACCGCGCGCCGCATCTGGCGGGCACTGCGCATCAGATGGCGGCTGCTGGGTTTCAGCCAGGCGCGCGCCAGGTACCAGCCATCGGCCAGCCGTGGCAGGCGCGGGCGTGCGGGCAGCAGATGGCCCTGCGCCAGCACGGTGCCGGCCAGCACGCCGATGCCCACTGCCTGCAGCTGATCGATAAGCGGTTCGCGGTCCTGCTGTAGGGCGTTGTAGTCCAGCAGCACCACATCGAAGGCATCTGGATGGGCGATCATCCAGCGCAGGGTCGAGGCCGAGTGGGTGTTGATGCCGGTGAATCGGATCAACCCACGTTCGCGCAGGCGCTGCAGTGCCGCCAGCAGGTCGTCACTGATGTCGTGTTCGCTGGCGTCATGCAGCTGGTAGACATCAAGATGGCCCAGGCCGAGGTTGCGCAGCGACGCCTCGCAGCTGGCGGTGATGGCCGCGGGCGAGAAATTGCGTTGCTCGGCGACGCTGATGCCGGCCTGGCCGGTCAGCGTGCCGCCCTTGCTTGAGATCACCAGTGAATCGCGCGGGTACTGCTTCAGCAACGGGCGCAGGATGCGGCCCAGGCGCGGCTCGGCATGGAAGCCGGAATAGTTGTGACCGGTATCGAGCAGGTTCACCCCGTGGGCAAGCGCATGCTCGACCACAGCAGCCGCCTCATGCTCGGGGAAGCGGCGATGACCCCAGAAGCCGGAACAGCCCAATCCGATCGGTGAAACGGCCAGGCCGGTGCGGCCGAGCACGCGCCGCTGGCGGGCCAGCGGAAGATTCTGCGACATCAGAATTCCAGGTCCAGCGCAGCGCACAGGTAGTCGACGAACGGGCCGAGCGCGGCCAGGTCCTTGCCCAGCGTGGACAGCAGGCGTGGGCCGGTCATGGTGGCGTCGTCCAGCGAGCGCCACATCACCCAGTTGCGGTGCTTGAGGTCGTCGATGAACTCGAAGTCGGCCGGGAAGCCACGCGGGGGCCGCACCAGCTTCTCGCTCTCCTCGAAATCGAAGCGCTTGCGCAGGGCCGGCGCGTGCGCGGCGGCCTTCCAGCTGCCCGGGTTGTCGAGGATGAAGTGGCGCACGCGGCGCTGGGTTTCCGGTTCCGGATGCCACAGGCCGGCGCCGACGAAGCTCTCGCCGGGTTGCAGGTGCACATAGAAGGACGGCGCGGCCACCTCGCGGCGCCGCTCGTGGAACAGGCGCGCACCCTGCCAGGTCTTGTACGGTGACTTGTCGTTGGAAAAGCGCGCGTCACGGTGGATGCGGAACAGGGAGCCGCCGACGCCGCGGGTATCGGCGCGGAAGTGCTCGCTGACCTCGGCCAATGCCGGCTGCAGGTCGCCCAGCAGGCGCAGGAACGGCTGCCGAACGTGGTCTTCATACTGCTGGCGGTGGTCGTTGAACCAGGTCTTGTCGTTGTGCCGCGCCAGGCTGCGCAGGAACTTGAAGCTGGCGTCCGAGAAATAGGTACTCACAAGGTCTCCTGCAGGTGCTGGCCCCAGTCGCGCAGCGATTGCAGCAGGGCCTGGCGCCGCGCGTCGTCGGGCGACTCGGCGGCCAGCGCATCGAGCTGTTGCTGGTACTGGGGCAGGTTGAGTTCGCCCAGGCCGCCGTCGCCGAGCAGGCGCTGGCGCCGGTAATCCTGCCAGCGCTGGCGTTCAGCCGGCGCGAGGCTGTCGGGATGATTGCGCGCACGGTAGCGGAACAGCAGCTCCGGCAGGCGCGGGTCGCGGAAGCGGCCTTCCAGCGCGGCCAGCTGCTCCGGCGCGGTGGTGCGTGCCAGCGCCAGCAGCGGCTTGTCGCCATTGCCGAGGAAGCCGTCATACAGCGAGGCATCGACATCGGCCACGGTCGCGACGCGGGGCTGGTTGTAGACCTGGCGTGCCTTCTCGGCCAGCTGTGGAGCGAACGCGCGCAGCCGTTCCACCTTGGCTTCGATCGCGGCCACGTCCAGGCCGAGGCGCGCATGGTCATCGGCGCGCAGGTGGTTCCATGCGATCAGTGCCGGCACCTTGTTCAGGTGCACTTCCTTCAGCGGCACGCGTGCCACGCCTTCGGGCAGCTCGCTGGCCCGCATGTACAGGCGCTGTGCGATCACCTCGGCCGGCAGGTCGAGCAGGTCGTCGATCTCGCCCTCCAGGTCGAACACGATCACCCGGTTGTTGATGGTCGGGTGCACGGCCAAGGGCAGAACCGGTGCGGCGCACAGGCGGCTGGCAGGGTAGCGCATGGAAATGTGCAGAACCGGCTTCATCGCCGCCACGTCCAGCAAGCCGCCGACGAAGCGCTTGTCGCGCAGCTTCAGCGCGTACTCCCACAGCCGCGGCTGCGACTGCTTGAACAGCCGTGCCATGCCGATGGTGGCGCGCACGTCTGACAGCGCTTCGTGCGCATCGCCTTCGCGCACGTTGTTGGCCTCGGCCAGGTGCTCGAGCTTGAACGAGGTGGCGCCGTCCTCGCGCAGCGGCCACCGGATGCCGTCCGGGCGCATCGCGCGCATCAGCCGCAGCATGTCCAGCAGGTCCCAGCGCGAATTGCCGTTGCGCCACTCGCGTTCGTAGGGATCGTGGAAGTTGCGGAACAACCCGTAGCGGACGAACTCATCGTCGAAGCGCAGCGTGTTGTAGCCCAGTGCGCAGGTGCCGGATCGCGACATCAGTTCGTTGATGCGGTCGAAGGCTTCTGCCTCGCTGATGCCCTCGGCCAGGGCCTGCTGCGGGGTGATGCCGGTGACCAGGGTGGCCATCGGCGAGGGCAGCAGGTCATCGGCCGGGCGCACGAAGAAGCTGACCGGCCTGTCGATCTCGTTGAGGTCGGCATCGGTGCGGACCGCGGCGAACTGAGAGATGCGCGTGCGCCGCGGGTCCTGGCCGAAGGTTTCCAGGTCGTAGAACAGGAAGCTGTCGGCCATCAGTGCGCACCCTCCAGGACCGGCAACTGCGCGTGGACCTGCGCTTCCAGTGCGGCCCAGTCGATGTTGTCCAGTGAATCGTGACCGGCGGTGGCTGCAGCCAGCAGGTCGCGCTGCAGTTCGGTGCGGCGCAGCGCCTCGGCGTAGGGCGTGTGCAGGAAGGTGACCATCGTGTAATGCGGCACGAAGCGGGTCGGCCAGCGCCGCTGCAGTTCCTGCTCCAGCTCGCGTTGCAGCAGGAATGCAGGGTCGGCCACGCGGTCGCGCATCTCCAGGTAGTTCTCAAGCGCCATCTGCTGGATGGCACGTGCATTCGGTTTGCGCTCGGCCTCGAACGCGGCGAACGCACCTTCCAGATCATCCGCTTCCATCAGATGGCGGGACAGAGCCACGCAATCCTCGAACGCGCAGTTCATGCCCTGGCCGTGGAACGGCACCATCGCATGCGCAGCGTCACCGATCAGCACGGCGCGGCCCTGCTGATGCCAGCGGTCGAGGGTGAGCGTGCCGAGCAGGCCCGGCGGGTGCTGTTCCCAGTCCACGCGCAGGTTCGGGATCAACGGCAGCGCGTCGGCGAACTCGCGTGCAAACAGGGCCTCGGCCTGCGCACCGGTATTGACCGTGGCGAAGCTGGGATCGCCCTGGTTGGGCAGGAACAGGGTGACCGTGAAAGTGCCTTCGTGATTGGGCAACGCGATGCACATGTAGTGGCCGCGCGGCCAGATGTGCAGCGCATTGCGCTCGATGCGGAAGCCGCCATCGGCAGCCGGCGGGATCTCCAGTTCCTTGTACGAATGGTCAAGGAAGGCGATGTCCTCGCCCAGCGGCGCACGACGGTTCATCGCCGCGCGCAGTGCCGAGCCCGCGCCGTCGGCGCCGATCAGGGTGTCAAAGCGGATGTCGTGCGGGCTGTCGTCACGGTCATCGATGAAACGCGCGTAGCCCGCATCGAAATCCACGGTATGCAGGCGACGATGGAAATGCACGGTGGCACCGGCCTGTTCGGCCAGTTCCAGCAGCGTGGTGTTCAGATCGCTGCGATGGATCGACCAGATCACCTCGCTGTCGTCGCGGCCATAGCGCTGCAGCTGCGGTTCGCCGTCGCGTGGATGCACCATGCGCCCGCGCATCATCACCGCGCGCGCCATCACCTCGTCTTCCACGCCGGCCTGGCGCAGTGCATTGCGCCCGCGCTCGGCCAACGCCAGGTTGATCGAACGACCGCTCTCGTAGTCGGCAATGCGGGGATCGCCACGGCGTTCGTACAGGGTGATGCGCCAGCCTTGCCGTGACAGCAGGATGGCCAGCAGGGACCCGGCAAGGCCGGCACCGATAATGCTCAACGAGCGGGAGGCGTGTGCGATCAACGAACTGTCCAGCAGCAGGGGGAGGGGCCGGCTTACAGGCCGGCCCAGGCTTCCACTTCCTCGACGAAATGGTGCACGTCCAGGTAGCGGTTGTAGAGCGGGGTGGGCGAGATGCGGATCACGTCAGGCTCGCGCCAGTCGCCGAGCACGCCGATGCCGCGCAGGTGCTCGAACAGTGCACGGCCACGCTCGCGGCCACCGATCACGCGCAGCGACAACTGGCAGCCGCGGCGCTGCGGATCGGCCGGGGTAATGATGTCCAGCACCTGCGGCAGGCGTGCGCGGACCAGTGCTTCGAGCAGGCCGGTCAGCGCCAGCGATTTGCTGCGCAGCGCCTCCATGCCGGCACGCTCGAACAGGTCCAGCGAGGCACGCAGTGGTGCCAGGCCAAGGATCGGTGGATTGCTGAGCTGCCAGCCTTCGGCACCGATGGCGGGGGTGAACTGGGGCGCCATCTGGAAGCGGGTCGATTCCTCATGGCCCCACCAGCCGGCAAAGCGCGGCAGGGTGGTGTCGCGGTGGTGGCGCTCGTGCACGAACGCACCGGCCACCGCGCCTGGGCCGCTGTTGAGGTATTTGTAGTGGCACCACACGGCGAAATCGGGCGCCACGTCATGCAGGCGCAGCGGCAGGTTGCCAACCGAGTGCGCCAGGTCGAAGCCGATGCGTGCGCCCTGCAGGCGTGCGGCGCGGGTGATCGCATCGAGGTCGAAGGCCTGGCCGGTGCGGTACTGCACGCCGGGCCACAGCACCAGCGCCAGGCGCGGGCCGTGCTCGGCGATGGCGCGTTCGATCGCGGTCAGCGAAATCGTGCCGTTGGCTTCGTCCGGCTGCACTTCCACCAGACACTCGGCCGGGCCGAAACCATGGAAGCGGATCTGAGCTTCCACCGCGTGGCGGTCGGTCGGGAATGCGCCGGCTTCCATCAGGATCACCGGGCGCTGCGTGGTCGGCCGGTAGAAGCTGACCATCATCAGGTGCAGGTTCACGCTCAGCGTGTTCATCGCCACCACCTCGCTGGGCAGTGCGCCAACCACACGGGCCAGCTGCGCGCTCACCAGGCGGTGGTACGACAGCCACTGCGTCGGGCCGGTGAAGTGGCCTTCCACCGCCAGCTCGCCCCACTGCTTCATCACTTCCTGCACGGCGGCCTGTGCGCCGCGCGGCTGCAGGCCCAGCGAGTTGCCGACGAAGTAGGTCTGCTCGCCGCCACCATGGCGCGGAATCAGGAATTCGCCACGCAGCGGGCGCAGCGGATCGGCGGCGTCCAGGGCGATGGCGTGGGTGCGGCTGAGCAGGTCGGACATGGTCGGGCAACAGGCTGCAACGGGACCGCCAGTGTAGCGCCTGGCGGCGTGCCTGCCGCCGAACCTGTAGCGCCGAGCCCATGCTCGGCTGCCGGGCTACGAAGCCGCGCATGGGCTCGGCCCTACAGGGGCAGGTGCTCAGCCCGCCGCCGGCACCGGCAGCGGATCCACGTGCCCGCACTGGCTGCAGGTACGCAGTTCCAGGCTGGCGTGGTAGTGCGCAAACACCTTGGGCAGGTCGGTTTCGATGTTCTGCAGCGGGAAATACTCTTCGTGCAGCTTGTGGTTGCAGCGCTCGCAGTGCCAGATCACGCCGTCCAACTCATGCGGCAGCCGCTTGCGCTCGACCACCAGGCCGATGCCCCCGGGCGGGCGCCGCGGCGAGTGCGGCACCTTCGCCGGCAACAGGAAGATCTCGCCGGCGCGGATCGGAATGTCGCGTACCGCGCCGTCCTCCTGCACCTTCAGCACCATCTCGCCTTCGAGCTGGTAGAACCACTCGGGGCCTTCGTCGTAGTGGTAGTCGGTACGCGAGTTCGGCCCGCCGACCACCATCACGATGAAATCGCCGTTGTCGATCATCTTGTTGCCCACCGGCGGCTTCAGCAGGTGGCGGTTCTCTTCGATCCAGGCGTGCAGGTTGATCGGCGGAGCGAGCATGGTGGTCATCCGTGTGGGGATCAGTCGCGACGGCCCTTGCGCGGCACGAAGGACAACGCTTTTTCATACGCCGGCTGCAGCTCTTCCAGCGAACCGACGTCGATGCCCATTTCACGCACGCGGCCGTCCTTCAGGCTGTAGACCCAGCCGTGCACCATCAGCTTCTGGCCGCGGGCCCAGGCATCCAGCACGATGGTTGAGCGGCAGAGGTTGGCGACCTGCTCGATCACGTTCAGCTCGCACAGCCGGGCGTGCTTGAGTTCGTCGTCTTCGATGGCGTCGAGGATGCCCTGGTGCTTCTGCACCACGTCACCGACATGGCGCAGCCAGTTGTCGGCCAGGCCGACGCGGGTGTTGTGCAGGCAGGCATGCACGCCGCCGCAGCCGTAGTGGCCGACGATCAGGATGTGCTTGACCTTCAGCTGGTCCACCGCGTACTGCACCACGCTCAGGCAGTTGAGGTCGGTGTGGGCGACCACGTTGGCTACGTTGCGATGCACGAACACTTCGCCCGGCGCCATGCCGATGATCTGGTTGGCCGGCACCCGCGAATCGGAGCAGCCGATCCACAGGTACTCCGGGTGCTGCTGCTTGGCCAGCTGGTGGAAGAAGTCGGGGTCCTCCTTCTCGATGCGGTCGGCCCAGTCGCGGTTGTTCTGCAGCAGCTTGTGGATGTCTTTCATGTTCGGTCCCTGGCGTCGGGTGGGGGCGCACCGCAGCCATCCGGCTGCGACGTCGCGGGAATCTGGGGTGTTCAGCCGCTGCGGGCGGCCTGTTCGCGGTGCCAGCGCATCCACTGCGCCAACTCGGTGGAGGAAGGGGTGCCCAGCTGTTCCAGTTCGGCGATCACGGCGCGCTGGTTGGCGTCGGGATGGTTCTGGCTCAGCTTCAGCTTCAGCTGCACGTGTTCGACCTGGAAACGGAAGCCGACGATGGCACGCAGTTCCGGGCCATGTTCGGCGCGCGTGGCATCGAACTGCCAGGCCTGGCCGACACTGGCTTCAAAGTGATCGCTGATCGCGCCGACCAGTTCGGCCAGCGCATCGGTGTCGTCGAAGGTGTGCAACTGGCCATGCAGCTCGGCGGCGGCGTAGTTCCAGGTCGGCACCCGTGCGGCAGGCTCCTTGTCCGGGTACCAGCTGGCCGAGACGTAGCCGTGTGGTCCGTCGACCAGCACCTTGGCCGCACCGCTGTGGCGCGACTGCGGGTTGGCGCGGGCCCAGTGCCCGCGCAGCTCGATGCGCTCGCCCTCGCGCCGGTAAAGCACCGGCATCCGGGTCAGCTCCGGCAGGCCATCGCTGCCGGGGGTGAGCACGGTGACGAACGGATCGCGCGCCAGCAGGCGGTCCAGCCAGAGCAGGTCGGTCTCGGCGAAGGCGCGTGGAGTGAACATGCCTGGATCAGGCGCGCGCGCCCAGCGACTGGATCATGCGGCCGCGCAGGCCCTCGTCGTTGTCGGCCTGCGGCGGCTGCACTTCGTGCAGGCTGAAGCCGCGCACCAGCGCGTCTTCCTCGTCCAGGCCGTCATACTCGACGAATTCGGCGTCGAACAACTGCGAACGGGCGGTGTCTTCGCTGTCGTAGCTCAGCGTGTTGCCATCGCTGTCGAGCACTTCGGCGGTGCCGGCCGGGCGAACGCGCAGGCGCGCCCAGATCAGGGTGTTGCCGAGGCTGGCCAGCCACCAGCTGTCGCGCGAGGCAGAAATGTCATTCATGGGGGTTACCAGAGCGAGGCCAGCCAGAGCAGGGCGGCCATGCCCAGTCCGGCCAGCAGGGTCAGCAGCGATACCCAGGCCGGCGTCGCCAGCCCGGACAGCGAGCGGTCCGGCTGCTGGCGATAGTCGCGGCGCAGCAGCCAGGCCAGGGCATCGGGCTTGAGGAAGGCGCCGCTGCCGAAGCGCTCGGCGAGCGCCGGATGGCGGTCGCGCACGTGCACCAGGGTCAGCGGCCAGAAGATCACGAAGGCACTGAACCCGGCCACTGCAACGCCGACGAAACACAGGGCGAAGAACAGGGTCATGGGAGCCGTACCTCCGTGGTCGTGTGGGGCTTAGAAGTCCGCGCTGCCCGGGGCGCGCGGGTAGGGGATCGCGTCGCGGATGTTGGACAGCCCGCAGACGTACACCACCAGGCGTTCGAAGCCCAGGCCGAAGCCGGCGTGCGGCACCGAGCCATAGCGGCGGAAGTCGCGGTACCAGCTGTAGTGCTCGCGATCCAGGCCGAACTGGGCCATGCGCGCGTCCAGCACGTCCAGGCGCTCCTCACGCTGGCTGCCACCGATGATCTCACCGATGCCTGGGGCCAGCACGTCCATCGCGGCAACGGTCTTACCGTCGTCGTTCAGGCGCATGTAGAAGGCCTTGATGTGCTCCGGATAGTTGGTCACCACCACCGGACGGCCGACATGCTCCTCGGTCAGCCAGCGCTCGTGCTCGGTCTGCAGGTCCAGGCCCCATTCCACCGGGAAGTCGAACTTCCTGCCGGACTTCTGCAGCAGGCTGACCGCATCGGTGTAGTCGATGCGCTCGAACGGTGCGTTGATGAAATCTTCCAGCTTGGTGATCGCGTTCTTGTCCACGCGCTCGGCGATGAAGGCCAGGTCGTCGCTGCGCTCGTTCAGCACGGCGCGGAACAGGTACTTCAGGAACTCTTCGGCCAGGCGTGCGTCTTCGGCCAGGTCGGCGAAGGCGATTTCCGGCTCGATCATCCAGAATTCCGCCAGATGGCGGGTGGTGTGGCTGTTCTCGGCGCGGAAGGTCGGGCCGAAGGTGTAGACCTTGCTCAGCGCCAGGCAGTAGGCCTCGACGTTCAGCTGGCCGGACACGGTCAGGAACGTTTCCTTGCCGAAGAAGTCGCGGCTGAAGTCGATCGCGCCCTTCTCGTCACGCGGCAGGTTCACCATGTCCAGGGTGGACACGCGGAACATCTGGCCGGCGCCTTCGGCGTCGGAGGTGGTGATGATCGGGGTGCTGATCCAGTTGAAGCCGTTCTCGTGGAAGAAGCGGTGCACGGCCTGGGCCAGGCAGTTGCGGATGCGGGTGACTGCGCCGAACAGGTTGGTGCGTGGGCGCAGGTGCGCCACTTCGCGCAGGAACTCCGGCGACATCGGCTTGGGCTGGATCGGGTAGGTGAGCGGATCTTCGACCCAGCCGACCACTTCCAGGGCGCTGGCCTGGATCTCGAACGACTGGCCCTTGCCCTGCGACTTCACCAGGGTGCCGGTGCCGATGACCGAGCAGCCGCTGGTCAGGCGCTTGATCTCGTCGAAGTTGGCCAGGGTGTCGTTGGCCACGACCTGGATCGGGGCGAAGCAGGAGCCGTCGCTCACATTCACGAAGGCCAGATTCGCTGAACCGCGCACCGTGCGCACCCATCCGCGTACCGTGACTTCGCCGCCTTCCGGGATCTTCCCGGCAAGCGCATGTTCAACGCTGACCACCGTCATGACTTGAATCCTCTGCTGATCGACTCGATCTGTGAACACGGGAGTTTACCGGTTGCAGCGTTCTGCTTGCGAGGCATTTTTCGCGGCAACGGCTCCTTATAATGTTCCCGTACCTCTGGAGTAGCCCCATGGCCGTCAGCCTGACCCCCATTGCCTTCGAGCGCGTGCAGCGCTTTGTCGCCCAGACCCCAGGCGCGCTGGGCCTGCGTTTCGGCGTGACCAGGACCGGCTGCTCCGGTTGGGGCCACGTGACCGACCTGGCCCGCGACGAGCGCGAGGGCGATACCGTGTTC
The DNA here is from genome assembly GCF_037079935.1 of Stenotrophomonas maltophilia group sp. Smal12. Taxonomy (NCBI): domain Bacteria; kingdom Pseudomonadati; phylum Pseudomonadota; class Gammaproteobacteria; order Lysobacterales; family Lysobacteraceae; genus Stenotrophomonas; species Stenotrophomonas maltophilia group sp. Smal12. The sequence goes on from NZ_JBAWUK010000027.1 coordinate 12,860, forward strand.
GAGCAGGACGGCGTGAAGATCTACGTCGACGCCAAGAGCCTGGCGCTGGTGGACGGCACCGTGATCGACTTTGGCAAGCAAGGCCTGAGCGAGACGTTCACGTTCAGCAACCCGAACGCCACCGCCGAGTGTGGCTGCGGCGAGAGCTTCACCACCGACGCCGACAAGGCCTGAGGCCGGTTCTGGCGCCCGCCGGGCATGGCCGGGCGCTGGGGGCAGGTTCAGCCGCCGCGGGCCGGTTGCCCGGCACCCTCATCTGCGCCATAATGCGCGGCTTCCTGCCTTCCTGGCGGGAATCCTTGCCCCACCGCGGTCTCAACGGCGGGGGGCTGTCCGGCCGCGAGGCCACATCCGAAAGGTAGAAAAAACATGAGTCGTCATTACGAAATCGTGTTCATGGTCCACCCGGACCAGAGCGAGCAGGTCCCGGCCATGATCGAGCGCTACAAGTCGCTGGTCGAGAACGGCAACGGCACCATCCACCGTCTGGAAGACTGGGGCCGCCGCCAGCTGGCGTACCCGATCCAGAACCTGGTGAAGGCCCACTACGTGCTGATGAACATCGAAGCCGACCAGGCCGTTCTGAACGAACTGACCGAGAGCTTCCGCTTCAACGACGCCGTGCTGCGCAACCTGGTCATCAAGCGTGACGAGGCTGACACCGAGCAGTCGCTGATCATGAAGAGCAAGGACGAGAAGGGTGACAAGCCGGAGCGCGGTGAGCGCCGTCGTCGTGACGACGAAGAAGGCGAGTCCAACAACACCGCTGACAACGAAGCCGGCGACGACGCCGCTTCCGCCGCCTAAGGAGCCTTCCCATGTCCAAGTTCTTCCGTCGCCGCAAGTTCTGCAAGTTCACTGCTGAAGGTGTGAAGGAGATCGACTACAAGGATCTCAACACCCTGCGCCAGTACCTGACCGAGAACGGCAAGATCGTGCCGAGCCGCGTGACCGGTACCAAGTCGAAGTACCAGCGCCAGCTGGCGACCGCCGTCAAGCGCGCTCGCTTCCTGGCCCTGATCCCGTACACCGACAACCACGACGTCTGATGCCGGCGGGGCGGCCCGGTGCCGCCCCCGCTGTGCCAGCTATTCGGACAGCCTTTGTTGCGGGGCATCGCCTCGCTAACGAATAACTCATCTGGAGCAATACCATGCAGCTGATCCTCCTGCAGAAAGTCACCAACCTCGGCAACCTGGGCGACCTGGTCGACGTGAAGCCGGGTTACGGCCGTAACTTCCTCGTGCCGCAGGGCAAGGCCGTGCCGGCCACCGAGAGCAACAAGGCCGAGTTCGAAGCCAAGCGCGCCGAGTACGAAGCCAAGGCCCAGGCCATCCACGCAGAAGCTGAAGGCCGCAAGGCCAAGCTGGAAGGCGCGAGCGTGACCATCGCCGCCAACGCTTCGACCGAAGGCAAGCTGTACGGCTCGGTCGGCCCGCGCGACATCGCCGAAGCCTTCACTGCCGCCGGCCTGCCGCTGGAAAAGAGCGAAGTCATCCTGGGTGAAGGCGCCTTCCGCAACATCGGCGAATACGACGTGCTGATCCACCTGCACGCCGACGTCGAGACCACCGTCAAGGTCGTCGTCGTCGCCGAAGCCTGATCCCACGCCGCAAGGCCTGGCATCACCGCAGAACGGGCGCCCGCAAGGGTGCCCGTTTTGTTTTATGGTTCCGTTTCGCCAGCTCGGGCCACGTGCGGCCGGCGGGGCAGGGCCGGGCAATGTTCCACGCCCATTCGTAGAACACGGCCACATCGGTATACTCAGGGCGTCACACCCGTTCCACGGGCATCGATCCCAACAGGATCAATGACTTGGAGGGTAAACGCAGGCCGCTTGCCGGCCCCAGTCCGGAACCCCTATGCGTCTTTCCACGATCAAGCTGTCCGGCTTCAAGTCGTTCGTCGATCCGACCACCCTGCACCTGCCGACCAACATGACCGGCGTGGTGGGCCCCAATGGCTGCGGCAAGTCGAACATCATCGACGCCGTGCGCTGGGTCATGGGCGAGAGCTCGGCCAGCCGCCTGCGCGGCGACTCGCTCACCGACGTGATCTTCTCCGGTTCCAACGCCCGCAAGCCGGTGTCGCAGGCCACGGTCGAGCTGATCTTCGACAACTCCGACCACACGATCTCCGGCGAGTACGCCGCGTTCAACGAAATCTCGGTCAAGCGCACGGTCAGCCGCGACGGTACCAGCAACTACTACCTCAACGGCACCAAGTGCCGCCGCCGCGACATCACCGACCTGTTCCTCGGCACCGGCCTGGGCCCGCGCAGCTACTCGATCATCGAGCAGGGCATGATCAGCCAGATCATCGAGGCGCGCCCGGAAGACCTGCGCGTGTACCTGGAAGAGGCGGCCGGCATCTCCAAGTACAAGGAGCGCCGCAAGGAGACCGAGACCCGCATCCGCCACACCCGCGAGAACCTGGACCGGCTGGGCGACCTGCGCGACGAGATCAGCAAGCAGCTGGAGCACCTCAAGCGCCAGGCCAAGCAGGCCGAGCAGTACCAGGCCCTGCAGGAAGAGCGCCGGGTCAAGGACGCCGAGTGGAAGGCGCTGGAATTCCGCGGCCTCGACGGGCGCCTGTCGAAGCTGCGCGAAGGCCTGTCGCAGGAAGAGACAAAGCTGCAGCAGCTGATTGCCGACCAGCGTGATGCCGAAGCCCGCATCGAAACCTCGCGTGCGCGGCGCGAAGAGGCTGCCGACGCGCTCAACACCGCGCAGGCGGCGGTCTACCAGGTCGGCAGTACGCTGGCGCGCCTGGAGCAGCAGATCCAGCACCAGCGCGAGCTGTCGCAGCGCCTGCACAAGGCGCGCGATGAAACGCAGCAGGCGCTGGCCGAACTGGGCCAGCACATCAGCGGCGACGAGGCCAGGCTGAGCGTGCTGCGCGAGGCGGTGGAGGCCGCCGCCCCGCAGCTGGAAGCACTGCAGGAAGAGAACGAGATCAAGCAGGAAAGCCTGCGCGAGGCTGAAGAACGGCTGGCCAGCTGGCAGCAGCGCTGGGAACAGCACACCTCGCAGAGTTCGGAGGCCTCGCGCGCCGGCGATGTCGAGCGCACGCGCGTGGACTACCTGGACAAGCAGATCCTCGATGCCGACCGGCGTCGTGAAGCCCTGGCCGCCGAGCGTGCCGGGCTGGACGTGGACGCGCTGGAAGAAGCCTTCGAGCAGCTGCACCTGCAGCACGACACGCAGAAGGCCGCGCTGGATGAACTGAGCGAAGACGTCGAGCTGCGCAAGCAGGGCGTGGCGGCGGTGCAGGAACAGCAGCGCAATGGCCAGAACGAACTGGCCGAACTGCGCAAGCAGGCCAACGGCCTGCGCGGTCGCCTGGCCTCGCTGGAAACCCTGCAGCAGGCCGCGCTGGGCCAGGAGCAGGGCGCGGCAGTCGCCTGGCTGAAGGCGCGCGGGCTGGATTCGGCGGCGCGTGTCGGCGAACGCCTGGATGTCGATGCCGGTTGGGAAAACGCGGTGGAAAGCGCGCTTGGCCAGTTGATCGAAGGCGTGCTGGTCGATGACCCGGCCAGCCTGGTCGACGCGCTGGGCGAACTGGGCGAGGGCCACATTGCACTGGTCGCCAACGATGGCGCGGACCTGAAGGTCGCGCCGACCTCGCTGGCTGCACGCGTGCGTGGCCCGGCAGCGATCCGGCGCCTGCTGGCGCACCTGCACGGTGCCAGGGATCTGGCCGAAGCCAAGGCGCTGCAGGCCAGCCTGCCCGAAGGCGATTCGATCATCACCCAGAGCGGCGAGCGCCTGGGCCGGGGCTGGCTGCGCGTGTCGCGCTCCGGTGCCGCCGAGCAGGGCGCGCTGCTGCGCGAACGTGAGATCCAGGAACTGCGCGAGCAGATCGAACAGCTGCAGGACCGCGAGGCCGAACTGGAAGACCAGCTGGCCGGTTTCCGCGAGCAGCTGCAGGCGGCCGAACAGCAGCGCGAGGACGCGCAGCGCGCGCTGTACCAGGCCCATCGCGCGGTGTCCGAACTGGCCGGCCAGTTGCAGGGCCAGCAGGGCAAGGTGGAGGCTGCACGCACGCGCATCGACCGCATCGAAGGCGAGCTGAAGCAGCTGCAGGAAACGATTGAAGCCAACAACGAGCAGGCGCGCGAAGCGCGCTCGCGGTTGGAGAACGCGGTCAGCAGCATGGGTGACCTGGAGTCGACCCGGCAGCGGCTGGAGGGCGAGCGCCGCCAGCTGACCGAGGCCCGCGACCTGGCCCGCGATGCCGCCCGTGCGGTGCGCGAGCGCTCGCATGCGCTGGCACTCACCCTGGAATCACAGCGCGCGCAGCTGGCCTCGTTGAGCCAGGCGCTGGAGCGCATGGGCACCCAGCGTGGGCAGTTGGATGCGCGACTGGGCGAGCTGCACTCGCAGCTGGACGAAGGGGATTCGCCGGTCGAAGCGCTGCAGGCCGAACACCAGAACGCGCTGGAAGAGCGCGTGCGCGCCGACCGCGTGCTGACCGAGGCGCGGACGCTGCTGGACGGCATCGACGCCGAGCTGCGCAACTACGAGCAGACCCGCCACCAGCGCGACGAACAGGCGTTGGCCCAGCGCGAGCGCATTTCGCAGCGCAAGCTCGACCAGCAGGCCTTGGTGCTCAGCGCCGACACCCTGCAGGCGGCGGTGGAAAAGGCCGGCTTCGTGCTGCAGGACGTGCTCAATGCACTACCCGAGGACGCCCGCCTGGGCGACTGGGAGCAGGCCGTGCACCAGATCGACGCACGCATGCGCCGGCTGGAGCCGGTCAACCTGGCCGCCATCCACGAGTACGGCGAGGCTTCGCAGCGTTCGGACTACCTGGATTCGCAGCACGCCGACCTGACCACGGCGCTGGAAACACTTGAGGATGCCATCCGCAAGATTGATCGCGAGACCCGCGGGCGCTTCAAGGACACCTTCGACCGCGTCAATGCCGGCGTCCAGGCGCTGTATCCGCGCCTGTTCGGTGGTGGCCACGCCTACCTGGAACTGACCGGAGAAGACCTGCTCGACACGGGTGTGACCATCATGGCGCGCCCGCCGGGCAAGCGCGTGTCCAGCATCTCGCTGCTGTCCGGCGGCGAGAAGGCGATGACCGCAGTGGCGCTGGTGTTCGCCATCTTCCAGTTGAATCCCGCCCCGTTCTGCCTGCTGGACGAGGTGGACGCGCCGCTGGACGAAGCCAACGTCGGCCGCCTGGCCAACATGGTCAAGGAAATGAGCGAGAAGGTGCAGTTCCTGTTCGTCAGCCATAACAAGGCGACCATGGAGGCCGCGCACCAGCTGTCGGGCGTGACCATGCGTGAGCCGGGCGTCAGCCGCTTGGTCAGCGTGGACCTGGAAGAAGCGGCGCGATTGGCGGGCGCGGCCTGACGTGCCATCCTAGTTACCTGAATGAATTAGCCGGAGAACCTATCGAATGTCCGACACGGCACTGTTGCGCATCGGCATCCTGGCCGCCGGCCTGCTGTTGATCGCCGCGATCTTCCTGTTTGGCCGTCCGAAGAAGAAGCCCCAGGGCCGTCGCGTGGAGAACACGGAACCGGCCAGTGGCGAGCGCCGCGAACCGGTCCTGGGCGAGGACGGCGTCGTGGTGGCTGAGGGCCGCGTCGAACCGGGCATGCGCGGGGAAGGCGAGCAGGCCGAACTTGGCCTGGCCGACACTGACCCGGGCGCGGCCAACGACCTCGGCAAGCGCACTACCCAGGATTTCGACAAGATCGTCTCGCTGTTCGTGGCCGCCCGTGCCGGCGAGCAGCTGCGCGGCGAAGACATCGTGGTGGCGGCCGAGAAGACCGGCCTGGTATTCGGCCACATGAACGTGTTCCACCGCCTGGTGGAAGGCCACCCCGAGCGCGGCCCGATCTTCTCGATGGCCAGCATCATGAAGCCGGGCAGCTTCGACATGGCCAACATCCGTGCCATGGAAACCCCGGCCATCGCCTTCTTCCTGACCCTGCCGGCGCCGCTGACCGCGCTTGATGCCTGGGAGAAGATGCTGCCGACCGTGCAGCGCATGGCCGAGCTGCTCGATGGCGTGGTGCTGGATGACAGCCGCAATGCCTTGGGCCGCCAGCGCATCGCGCACATTCGCGACGAGCTGCGTGCCTACGACCGCCAGCACCAGGCACCGCCGCTGACCAAGACCCCGCGCTGGTAAAGCCTGTTGTGCCGGCCAACGGTCGGCACCCACGCCGGTAGATCCACGCCATGCGTGGATGGAGCGAACCAAGGTTCGCCCCCGCCAACAGGGTCAGGCCGGTACGCCCGCCACCTTGGCGAACGCACGGCGGAATGCGGCCATCTCGTCTTCGGTGCCGACGGTCACGCGCACGCGCTGTGGCCAGATCGGCCAGCCGCGGCCAATGATCACGCCGTTGTCTGCCATCGCCTTGGCAAAGGCGGCACCGTCGCGCTGCACATCCACCACGAAGCAGTTCGCTTCCGACGGCACGCAGCTGAAACCACGCTTGCCCAGCCACGTGATGGTGGCCTGCCGCACCTGGGCATTCTGCAGGCGCCGCTGCGCGATCAACTGGGGATCCTGCAGGCTGGCCAGTGCCGCGGCCAGTGCTGGCACGGGCAGCGGGTTGTCGCCCAGGCTGGCCAGTTCGCGCAGGCGGTCGGGGTTTGCGGCCGCCACGCCCAGGCGCAGGCCGGCCATGCCGTACAGCTTGGAGAACGTGCGCAGCACGATCAGGTCATCGCGCTGCGTCACCCGGGTGATCAGGCTCGGCTGCTCGCTGTACTGCAGGTAGGCCTCGTCGACCAGCACGCGGGTCGATGCGGGCTTGTGGGCCAGCAGCCAGGCGAGCTCATCCGGTGGGCTGATCGAACCGGTCGGGTTGTTCGGATTGCACACGTACAGCAGCCCGGTCGGGCGTGCGTGCGCGGCGGCGACCATTGCACGCAGGTCATGCGCGCCGTCGTCGCGCAGCGGCACTTTCTGCACGTGCGCACCGTGTGCGGCGGCGACCTCGCCCAGCGTCTCGAAGGTCGGATCGGCGACTACCAGTCCTGCCTGCGGGCCGGTCCACACCATGGCGGCGCGGTTCAACGGCTCGCTTGAGCCGGGATAGAGGCGCACGTGGTCGGCCGGAATGCGTGCCTGCTTGATGAAGGCATCGCGCACCTGTGCAGCCAGGGCGAAGCGGTAGCGGCCGCAGCTGGCGATACTGTCGCGCGCGGCCTGCTGGGCCGCCGGCGAGGGGCCGTAGGGGCACTCGTTGAAGTTCAGCAGTACCACGCCTTCGGTGGGGGCAGGAGCGGCGGCCGTCGCGGGTTGGGTATGGCCAAGCTGCGGCAGCCCGCTGCCAGCGACGGCGAGGCCGGCACCGGCCAGTTGCAGGAAGCGTCGACGGGAAGCAGGCAGGGTCACGGGCACGATTCCGAAGGGCAGACCGTCGCACGCTAGCGCTGGTTGCGGTGGGCGGCAAGCCCGCTTTTTGTAGTACCGAGCCATGCTCGGCTGCAGGTGTGCCAACCAAGGTTGGCACCTGCCGGGGTGGGGAGAAGGTCGGCATCCACCAGGGCAGGGGAGCGCCCGTCGAGCATGGCTCGGCGCTGCGAAGGGGGGGGCATTACAGGGCCTGACGGCCGGGCGCGGTAGAATCCCCGGCCATCCCAGAACCACCGGATTCCGATGAGCTCCAGCCCCGCCGAACGCGCCGAAGATCTCCGCCGGCAGATCGCCCAGGCCAACCGCGCCTACCATGAGCTGGACGCCCCGGAGATCCCCGACATCGACTACGACCGGATGGTGCGCGAGCTGGAAGCACTGGAGCGCGAACATCCGGAACTGGCCCGGGCCGACAGCCCGACCCAGCAGGTCGGCGCGCGTCCCTCCGGCCGTTTCCCCGAAGTCCGCCATGCGGTGCCGATGTTGTCGCTGTCCAACGCCTTCAGCGATGAGGAAGTGGCGGATTTCGTGCGCCGCATTGACGAACGCCTGGGCCGCCGCAGCCTGCAGTTCTCGGCCGAGCCGAAGATGGACGGCCTGGCGATCAGCCTGCGCTACGAGGATGGTCATTTCGTGCTCGGCGCGACCCGCGGCGATGGCAGCACCGGCGAGGACGTGACCGCCAACCTGCGCGAGATCGGCGATGTTCCCAAGCGGCTGCACGGCAAGGACTGGCCGGACGTGCTCGAGGTGCGCGGCGAGGTCTACATGGCGCGTGCCGATTTCGAGGCCTACAACGAACGTGCGCGCCTGCACGGCGGCAAGGTGCTGGCCAACCCACGCAATGCGGCGGCTGGATCGCTGCGCCAGCTCGACCCGAAGATCAGTGCGCAGCGCAGGTTGAGCTTCTTCGCCTACGGTACCGGTGAAGTGCAGGGCGGCGAGCTGCCCGATACCCATTCGGGCACGCTGGCGCAGCTCGGCGCCTGGGGTTTCCCGGTCAGCGCGCTGTGCAAGGTGGTGGAAGGCACCGACGGCCTGCTCGGCTACTACCGCGATATCGGCGAGCGCCGCGACAGCCTGCCGTTCGATATCGATGGCGTGGTCTACAAGCTCGATGACCGTGCCGGCCAGCAGGCGATGGGCTTCGTCTCGCGCGCGCCACGCTGGGCCATCGCGCACAAGTTCCCGGCGCAGGAACAGAGCACTACCGTGGAGGCGATCGAGATCCAGATCGGCCGTACCGGTGCGGCCACGCCGGTCGCGCGCCTGGCGCCGGTGGCCGTGGCCGGCGTGATCGTGTCCAACGCCACCCTGCACAACGCCGACCAGATCGCACGCCTCGACGTGCGCGTCGGCGACAGCGTGATCGTGCGCCGCGCCGGCGACGTGATCCCGGAAGTGGTCAGCGTCATCCTCGATCGCCGCCCGCAGGGCACCACGCCCTGGCAGATGCCGACGCGCTGCCCGGTGTGCGGCTCGGAGATCGTGCGCGAGGAAGGGGCGGCCGCATGGCGCTGCTCGGGCGAGCTGTCCTGCCCGGCGCAGCGCAAGGAAGCCATCGCCCATTTCGCCTCTCGCCGCGCGATGGACATCGACGGCCTGGGCGACAAATACATTGAAACCCTGGTCGACGCGGGCATCGTCAAGAGCGTGGCCGACCTGTACCGGCTCAGTCGTGACCAGCTGCTGCACCTGAAGCTGGTGCTGGACGCTGAAGATCCCTCGGCGCTGGCCGCCGCACTGAAGCTGCACCTGCCGGCCGAAGGCAGTGGCGCGGTGCTCAATGCGGTGCTCAGGCTGGACGGCAACGATCCGGGCTGGCGCGCGCAGGCGCTGGCGCAGCCGGCCCGCTTCGAATGGAACACGAAGAAGATCGCGACCAAGTGGGCCGACAACCTGATCGCGGCCATCGACGCCAGTCGTGCCGCCACGCTGGAACGGCTGCTGTTCGCGCTGGGCATCGAGCACGTGGGCGAGAGCACGGCCAAGGCGCTGGCGCAGTGGTTCGGTGACCTGGAACTGATCCGCCACCTGCCGTGGCCATTGTTCAAGCGCGTGCCGGACATTGGTGGCGAAGTGGCGCGCTCGCTCGGCCACTTCTTCGAACAGCAGGGCAACCAGCAGGCCATCGATGACCTGCTGCAGGTCGGCCAGGTCCGCATCAGCGATGTGCACGCGCCCAGCGCGAGGCTGCGCGAGGGGCTGGACCTGGCGCAGCTGTTGGTCGAATCAGAGATTCCCGGCATCACCCGCCTGCGCGCGGAAAAACTGGTGGCCGTGTTGCCCGGTGCCCAGGCGGTGCTCGACGCCGAGCATGGGCAGTTCGTCAACGCCGGGTTGCCCGACGACACCGCGCGTGGCCTGGCCCAGTGGCTGGACAGCGAGGGCCATGGCGCGATGCTGCTGGCAGCCGAGAAGGCGATGCAGCAGATCCTGGCCAAGGCACCGGCGTTGGCCGAGATCGTGGCCGGCCCGCTGGATGGGCAGACCGTGGTGCTGACCGGCACCCTGGCCCAGCTCACCCGCGATGCCGCCAAGGAGCGCCTGGAAGCCCTCGGTGCAAAGGTCTCCGGCAGCGTCTCGAAGAAGACCAGCTTCGTGGTCGCCGGTACCGAGGCCGGCTCCAAGTTGGATAAGGCGCAATCGCTGGGCGTGCCGGTATGGGACGAAGACCGCCTGCTGGCTTATCTGGCCGAACACGAATGATGACCCCGCCGGGTGCATGGCGCCCGGCATGAAACACAAAGGAACACCGATGCAGACCGCCCCGCTGGATTTCCGCCTGGCCACCCGTGCCGACGAGGAGCTGTTGATCGCGCTGATGCGCGAGTTCTACGCCGAAGACAGGATCGACTTCGATGACGCGCGCGTGCGTCGCGGCGTGGACGCGCTGCTGGCCGATCCGCGCAATGGCGAAGTGCTGTTGTGGATGGACGAGGCGGGCGAGGTGGTCGGCTACGCGGTGATCGCGATGGGCTTCAGCCTGGAGCAGGGCGGCCACTTCATGCTGCTGGACGAACTGTACCTGAGCCATCGCGCGCGCGGTCGTGGCCGCGGCAAGCAGGCGCTGGCCATCTGCGAACAGCGCGCTCGTGCTCGTGGCGTCAGCCGCCTTCGCCTGGAAGTGAACCACCACAACGAACTGGCCCGACGCCTGTACCTGGCCAGCGGCTACATCGACGATACGCGCGATCTGCTGACCCTGCCGCTCGACCATCCGCGCCCGGAGGGCATCCTGTGAGCGAAGCCCTGCTGCGCGCGCTGCAGCAGCGCGCTGCGCTCAACGCGCTGGTGCGCCGCTTCTTTGCAGAGCGCGATGTGCTCGAGGTGGAGACGCCGATCCTGTCGGTCGCGGGCAACACCGAGCCGAACATCGACAGCTTCCATACCGACTTCACCGGCCATGTCGATGCCGGCGGACGCCGCCGCTGGCTGCGCACCTCGCCGGAGTATCCGCTCAAGCGCCTGCTGGCGGCCGGTGTGGGCGACTGCTACGAACTGGGCCGGGTATTCCGCAACGGTGAGGCCGGCGGCCGCCACAACCCGGAATTCACCATGCTGGAATGGTATCGGGTCGGTTGGGACCACCATCGGCTGGTACAGGAGGCCGCCGAGCTGATCGGCCAGGCGCTGGCCCTGGTGGGACGCCGTGCGACCCTGCGCGTGCTGAGTTACCGCGAGCTGTTCCAGCAGCACCTTGGCGTGGATCCGTTCGAGGCGGATGAGTCCACGCTGCGTGCCGCGTTGGGCGAGGTGCACATTGACCCGGTCGGATTGACCCGTGATGACTGGCTCGACCTGTTGATGACCCATCGTATCCAGCCGCATTTCGATGACGCGGTCATGACCGTGGTGCATGACTGGCCAGCCAGCCAGGCCGCGCTGGCACGCATCCGCGCCGGCACGCCGCCGCTGGCCGAGCGTTTCGAGCTGTACCTGGGTGCAGTGGAGCTGGCCAACGGCTATCACGAACTGAACGACGCCGACGAGCAGCGCGCCCGCTTCCAGCGCGACCAGCAGCGCCGCCACGAACGTGGGCAGGTGCAGCCGCCACTGGATGAGGCGCTGCTGGCGGCGTTGCCAGCGTTGCCGGCCTGTGCCGGCGTTGCGCTGGGGATCGACCGCCTGCTGATGGCGATGAACCGCACACCCCGCATTGCAGATGTGTTGGCCTACGACTTCGCCCACGCGTGACCATCACGCGTTGCTGAACATCCCAGGCTGAACGAAACGCGGGTTCTGCGCGCTTGCGTCGGCAAGCGGGATGATGCTTTTATCACGGCCAATGCCGGACACTGGCATGCAGTTCATCCATTCCTGCTGGGGAAGGCTTTGGTCAAGTGGTTTGCGGTTGTCGCTGCACCGGTGTACTCCATCGCGCTCTGGGGTGCCTGGCTGCCGTCGCCGGCGTCGGCCCAGCAGGTGGGCTACGACGATGAAGTGGTGACCTGCGAGTCCCACGACATGGGCTGGGTGCACTGCGACATCGATGTGGCCAACGGCGTCGATCTGGTGCGCCAGCTGTCGAGCAACAGCTGCATCCGCGGTAGCGAGTGGGGCACCGACCGCAGCGGCGTGTGGGTCACCCTTGGCTGCCGCGCCGAGTTCCGTGCGCGCCGTGCGCAGGGTGCGGCACCTGCGGCAACGGAAGGCAAGCGCCTGGTGCGCCGCGTGGTGCGCTGCGAATCCAATGGCCGTCCGCAGAGCTGCCCGGTGCGCCTGGATGGCGCCCCCGTGCGCCTGCTGCGCCAGCTGTCGGTGCTGCCATGCCGCGAGGGGCAGGGCTGGGGCTACAAGCGCAATGAGATCTGGACCAGCCGTGGTTGCCAGGGCGATTTCGAGGTGGCCGACGAGGATGGCCGCTTCGTCGATGTGCCGCGTCGCCTGACCTGCGAATCGAAGTCGAAGAAGCGGCGTTTCTGCGGCGCCAGCATCTCCGTTGGCGCGGTCGTTTCCGAGCAGCTGTCGAGCACGCCCTGCGAGGAAGGCAGTACCTGGGGCTGGAGCCGCAACGGCATCTGGGTGGACGGCGGCTGCCGCGCCGAATTCTCGGTGAATTGAGCCCGGGCGGGCTCCAACGCTGCCGGGCGTGGCCCTACAATGGGCCCATGAACACTGCCTCCGACATCGACTACGCCCGTTATGACCACATCCGCCCGATCCTGTGGACCGGCGATGCCCTGCAACTGCTGGACCAGCGCAAGCTGCCGTTCGTGGTCGAGCATGTGGTCTGCCACGACAGCGACGAGGTTGCCAGCGCCATCCATGCGTTGACCGTGCGTGGCGCGCCGGCGATCGGCATTGCCGCCGCCTGGGGCGTGGTGCTGGCCGCGCGCGAGGTGCAGGCCGCAGACGGTGCGCACGCGCTGCAGCAGCTGGAACCGGCACTGCAGCGCCTGAACGCATCGCGCCCCACTGCGGTCAATCTGGCCTGGGCGCTGGCACGCATGCGCCGTTGCCTGCACGCCGCCGGCGCCGACTGGAAGGCACTGCTGGAGGCCGAAGCGCAGGCCATCGCCGAGGAAGACCTGGCCGCCAACCGCCACATGGGCGCGCTGGGCGCTGGCTTGATCGAGGCCGGCAGCGGTGTGCTGACCCACTGCAATACCGGCTCGCTGGCCACCGCCGGCTTCGGTACCGCGCTGGGCGTCATTCGCGCCGGCATGGCCCAGCACCGCATCGCGCGCGTGTTCGCCGGCGAGACCCGGCCGTGGCTGCAGGGCGCACGCCTGACGGTGTGGGAGCTGCAGCAGGACGGTATCGATGCCACCCTGATCGCCGACTCGGCGGCCTCGCACCTGATGAAGACCGGTGCCGTGCAGTGGGTGATCGTGGGCGCAGACCGCATCTGCGCCAATGGTGATACCGCCAACAAGATCGGCACCTACCAACTGGCCATTGCCGCGCGCCACCATGGCGTGAAGTTCATGGTGGTGGCGCCGTCCTCGACCGTGGACATGGAGACCGTGGACGGCAGCCAGATCGAGATCGAGCAGCGCGACCCGGGTGAGCTGTATGGCGTGGGCGGCACCCGCACCGTGGCCGAAGGCATTGCCGCCTGGAACCCGGTGTTCGACGTCACCCCGGGCGAGCTGATCGACGCCATCGTGACCGAGCGCGGGGTGATCCTGAACCCGACCGCCGAGAACATGCGCGCCGCCTTCGGCGGCTGAGGCGCAGGGGAGGGGCGGCGCGACCGCCGCCCCCGGTAGTGCCGGCCGCTGGCCGGCAACCCTAAGTTCCTGATTTGTGCCGGTAAAATCCCCGTAAAGGCAGGCGGAAAACAGCCCGTTGTGGTAGTATCCACAGGTTGAATCGAGGTTCCGGCGCGACCCCCTCCCGCAGAGGGCTGCGCCGGACTGGACCGCTACCAGACAACGGAACCCGAATGGCAGAAACCGCCAAGGAAATCATCCAGGTCAACCTGGAAGACGAGATGCGCAAGAGCTACCTCGATTACGCCATGAGCGTGATCGTGGGCCGCGCGCTGCCGGATGCGCGCGACGGCCTCAAGCCGGTGCATCGTCGCGTGCTGTACGCGATGAATGAACTCAACGCGCACAGCAACAAGCCCTACTTCAAGTCGGCGCGTATCGTCGGTGACGTCATCGGCAAGTACCACCCGCATGGCGATCAGTCGGTGTACGACACGCTGGTGCGCCTGGCACAGCCGTTCTCGCTGCGCTACATGCTGGTCGACGGCCAGGGTAACTTTGGTTCGATCGACGGCGACTCCGCCGCGGCGATGCGATACACCGAGGCGCGCATGTCGCGCCTGGCGCATGAGCTGATGGCCGATATCGACAAGGAAACCGTCGATTTCCAGCCCAACTACGACGAAAAGGAACTGGAGCCGACGGTCATGCCGACCCGGTTCCCGAACCTGCTGGTCAACGGCTCGGCCGGTATCGCGGTGGGCATGGCGACCAACATCCCGCCGCACAACCTGAGCGAATCGATCAACGCCTGCATTGCGCTGATCGACAACCCGGAGATCGACGTCGACGGCCTGATGGAGTACATCCCGGGCCCGGATTTCCCGACTGCCGGCATCATCAACGGCACCGCCGGCATCGTCGCCGGCTACCGCACCGGCCGTGGCCGCGTGCGTATCCGTGCCAAGGCCGACATCGAAGTGGCCGATAACGGCCGCGAGTCGATCATCGTCACTGAAATTCCTTACCAGGTGAACAAGGCGCGTCTGATCGAGAAGATCGCCGAGCTGGTCAAGGAAAAGAAGATCGAAGGCATCAGCGAACTGCGCGATGAGTCCGACAAGGACGGCATGCGCATCTACATCGAGATCAAGCGCGGCGAATCTGCCGAGGTTGTGCTGAACAACCTGTACCAGCAGACGCAGATGGAATCGGTGTTCGGCATCAACATGGTGGCGCTGGTCGACGGCCGCCCGCAGTTGATGAATCTGAAGCAGATGCTGGAGGCGTTCGTCCGCCACCGTCGCGAAGTGGTCACCCGCCGCACCGTGTTCGAGCTGCGCAAGGCGCGCGCCCGTGCCCACGTGCTGGAAGGCCTGACCGTCGCGCTGGCCAACATCGACGAGATGATCGAACTGATCAAGACCTCGCCGAACCCGAACGAAGCACGCGAGCGCATGCTGGCGCGCGTGTGGGAGCCGGGCCTGGTCGGTGCGATGCTGGGTGCCGCCGGTGCCGAAGCCTCGCGCCCGGAAGACCTGCCCAAGGGCGTGGGCCTGATCGAGGGCGGCTACCAGCTGACCGAGATCCAGGCCACCCAGATCCTGGAAATGCGCCTGCACCGCCTGACCGGGCTGGAGCAGGACCGCCTGACTGACGAGTACAAGCAGCTGCTGGAAGTGATCGCCGGGCTGATCCACATCCTGGAAGATCCCGACCGCCTGCTGCAGGTGATCCGCGAGGAGCTGGTCAACGTCAAGGCTGAGTTCGGTGACGAACGTCGCACCGAAATCCGCCACAGCGAAGAAGACCTGGACATCCTCGACCTGATCGCACCGGAAGACGTGGTGGTCACCGTGTCGCATGCCGGCTACGTGAAGCGCCAGCCGGTCAGCGTGTACCGCGCGCAGCGCCGCGGCGGCCGTGGTCGCAGTGCGGCGGCGACCAAGGAAGAGGATTTCATCGAACAGCTGTGGCT
This sequence comes from Stenotrophomonas maltophilia group sp. Smal12, assembly GCF_037079935.1. Classification (NCBI taxonomy): domain Bacteria; kingdom Pseudomonadati; phylum Pseudomonadota; class Gammaproteobacteria; order Lysobacterales; family Lysobacteraceae; genus Stenotrophomonas; species Stenotrophomonas maltophilia group sp. Smal12. The sequence continues at coordinate 28,388 of NZ_JBAWUK010000027.1, forward strand.
GGTCAACACGCACGATACGCTGCTGACGTTCACCAGTTCGGGCAAGGTGTTCTGGTTGCCGGTCTACCAGCTGCCGGAAGCGGGCTCCAACGCCCGCGGCCGCCCGATCATCAACTGGATTCCGCTGGAACCCGGCGAACGCGTGCAGGCCGTGCTGCCGGTGCGCGAGTACGCCGATGGCCAGTTCGTGTTCTTCGCCACGAAGAACGGTACGGTCAAGAAGACCCCGCTGGGCGAGTTCGCCTTCCGCCTGGCCCGCGGCAAGATCGCGATCAACCTCGATGAGGGCGATGCCCTGGTCGGCGTCGGCCTGACCGACGGCCAGCGCGACATCCTGCTGTTCGCCTCCAATGGCAAGACCGTGCGCTTCGGCGAGGACAAAGTCCGCTCGATGGGCCGTACCGCCACCGGCGTGCGTGGCATCAGGATGCCGGCCGGCGAGGAAGTGGTCAGCCTGATCGTGGCCGAAAGTGCCGGTGGCATCGAGGACGAGAACGAGGACGACAACGGTGTCGAGGAAGCCACCGCCAATGGCGATGCGGTGATCGATAGTGCCGACGATGCCAGCGTGCAGTACATCCTCACCGCCACTGAGAACGGCTACGGCAAGCGCACCCCGCTGCCCGACTACCCGCGCAAGGGCCGTGGCACGCAGGGCGTGATCGGCATCCAGACCACCGAGCGCAACGGCAAGCTGGTCGCCGCAGTGCTGATGGGCTCCCGCGACGAAGTCCTGCTGATCTCCGACGGCGGTACGCTGGTGCGTACGCGTGGCTCGGAAATCAGCCGCGTCGGCCGCAACACCCAGGGCGTGACCCTGATCCGCCTGTCCAAGGACGAGAAGCTGCAGGCGGTGGAGCGCATGGATGCCTCGATCGACGAGGACGAGGACGAGGTGGCTGCCGCCGCCCCGGCCACGACCGACGGCGCACCGGCTGCGGCCAGCAGCGAGGACGCCGCGCAGGAGTGATCCTGCCGCGAGCCTGGGTACCCGACGACGCCGGCCCTGTGCCGGCGTCGTCGTATCCGGATGCCACGCATACGCGCGCGCTTCACACAGGCGGTGGGATAACGGCGCATGCTGCCCCCGGAGATCGACGATGTCCGCCACGCCGCAGTCCGTTCCTGCTCCCGTCCGCGCCTCACGGCACCCTCTCGTTACCGTGCTGTCGCTACTGCTGGTCGTACTCGGCCTGGTCATCGGCGGGCTCGGCGCGTGGCTGCTCAGCCTGGGCGGGTCGGCGTACTACGCCATCGCCGGGGCCGGCCTTCTGGCCAGTGGCCTGTTGTTGTTCGGCAATCGCCGCAGCGGCGCGCTGCTGTACGCGCTGGTGTTCGTCGGCACGCTGCTGTGGACCTGGTGGGAATCGGGAAGCGACTACTGGCGCTGGGTGCCGCGGCTGGGCCTGGTGACCACGCTCGGCATCGTGCTGGCGCTGCTCGCGCCGACCCTTCGCGAACCGGTTTCAAAGCGCCTGTCGCGCAGCGTGGCGGGCGTCCTGATGCTGGTGTTCGTCGCTGCCTTCGGGTTGGCGTTCGCACCGCATGGTGAAGTGGACGGGCACCAGCCGTTCCCGGAAGGCGCGGCCAGCGCCGGACTGGAACCCACGCGGGATACCACCGGCCTGCAACCGGCCGACCAGCCTGCCGAGGGAGACTGGCCGGCGTGGGGGCGCAGCAATGCAGGCACCCGCTATTCGCCACTGCAGCAGATCACCCCGGCCAACGTGGCCACGCTGCAGCCCGCCTGGCAGTTCCGCACCGGCGATATGCCGAAGAAGCGCTGGGGTGCGGAAACCACGCCGCTGAAGATCGGCGACCGCCTGTACCTGTGCACTGCCCGTAACCGCCTGACCGCGCTCGACGCCGCCAGTGGCAAGGAAGTGTGGCGCTTCGATCCGAAGGTGAAGGACGCCTCGATCCCGTACACCGCCGCCTGCCGTGGTGTGAGCTACTACGAGCAACCGGCAACGCCGATCCTGGCCGATGCCACCCTGGCCGATGCCGCGGCCGATCTGGCGTTGCCCGAACCGCCGCCCAGCGTGAGCCGCAGCGCTGCACCGGGCAGTCGTCCGGCGTGCTGGGCGCGCATCATCGAAGGCACGCTGGACGGGCGCATCATTGCAGTGGATGCAGATAGCGGCCGTCCCTGCGCGAATTTCGGCAACAACGGCCAGGTCGACATCACCCTCGGGATGGGTGAGGTGCCACCCGGCTACGTGTCGATCACCTCGCCCCCGGCCATCGTGCGCGGCGTGATCGTCACCGGCCACCAGGTGCTGGATGGTCAGCGCCGCGACGCGCCATCGGGCGTGATCCAGGCGTACGACGCGATCACCGGCAAGCTGCGCTGGGCGTGGGACATGGACCAGCCCGAGCGCAGCGGCCTGCCGCCGCATGGGCAGACCTACACGCGCGGCACGCCGAACATGTGGACCACCGCGACCGGTGATGAGGCGCTGGGGCTGGTCTATCTGCCGCTGGGCAATTCTGCGGGCGACTACTGGAGTGGCTCGCGTACGGAAAACCAGAACCGCTATGCGACGTCGCTGGTGGCGATCGATGTGGCCACTGGCAAGCCGGCCTGGCATTTCCAGGCCGTGCGCAAGGATGTGTGGGACTACGACCTCGGTTCGCAGGCCAGCCTGATCGACTACCCGACGGCGGCAGGCAAGGTGCCGGCGATCCTGCTGCCGACCAAGCAGGGTGACATCTACATTCTCGACCGCCGCAACGGCCAGCTGCTGACCGCTGCCGAAGAGCGCAAGGTGCCGGTCGGCGGTGTCGAACCGGAACAGCGTTCACCCACCCAGCTGTTCTCGCTGTACCACACGCTGCGCCGCGAGCATGATCTGACCGAGCGCGACATGTGGGGCATCACCCCGATCGACCAGCTGATCTGCCGCATCCAGTTCCGCAAGGCCTATTACGAAGGCTTCTACACGCCGCCGAGCAGTGATCGCCGTTCCATCGAATACCCCGGCTACAACGGCGGTTCGGATTGGGGCAGTGTGTCCATCGACACGCGCCGCGGCGTGATCGTGGCCAACTACAACGACATGCCCAACTACAACCGGCTGGTGCCACGTGCCGAAGCCGACCGCCTGGGCTGGCTGCCGCGCGAAAAGATCCGTGCCGACAGGGGCGGTGGCGAGGGCGCCGGCGATCCGCAGGTGGGAACGCCGTATGGCATCCAGGTCAACGCTGGCTGGCGGCTGCCGTTCACGGGTCTGCTGTGCAAGCAGCCTCCCTACGGCGGCATCCGCGCCATCGACCTGCGCACCGGCAAGCTGTTGTGGGATCGTCCGTTTGGCAGTGCGCGCGGCAATGGGCCGTTCGGCATCCGTTCCGGCCTGCCGATCGAGATCGGCACGCCGAACAACGGCGGTTCGGTGGTGACCGCCAGCGGGCTGATCTTCATCGCCGCCGCCACCGATGACCTGCTGCGCGCCATCGACCTGAAGACCGGCAAGGAGCTTTGGCATGCCAAGCTGCCCGCGGGCGGGCAGGCTACGCCGATGGTGTATGAACAGGACGGACGCCAGTTCGTGGTGATCATGGCCGGCGGCCACCATTTCATGGAAACCCCGAACGGCGATTACGTGATGGCGTTCGCGCTGCCGAAATAGCGGTTGCCGGCCTGAACATGGGCGACGGGGGCCGTGACCGATGTCGCTGCCCAGTGGTGCCGAACTGATTGCCGGCGATGCACGCTTTCTGAGCCCTGCGTATGCGCCCTGCATGGCGGCCGCGGGCACCGCACTGGAGGCCCGTCGTCGTTGTGTCGACGCTGAATTCAAGGTGCGCGACGATGCGCTCAACGCCGCCTACAGTGCGGCGCGCTCCACGCTGACCGCCAGTGATCAGCAGGTGCTGCGCGATCTGCAGCGGCAATGGCTGCGCCAGCGCGACAGTCGTTGCCCGGAAGGCGGCACGGCCGTTGCCCAGCTGGATTCACAGCAGTGCCGCACGCACATGTGCCGCGCCTGACAAGCAGGGCAGGATCGTCCTGCGGCCCGGCGAGGGCAGGATCACGCCTGCATTGCAGGTGGTCTTCCAGGTGGCCGACTGCGGCGGCGCCGACAACGTGACGACCTGCCGGGTGAGGAGCATGGGCGTGACCCGTGGCGGGCGCAACGTGGCGGTCACGGACGTGCAGCCGCGCCTGACCCGCGCTGGCGCCGATGCCCAGGGTGCGGTGGCCGTGCTGCTGACCGTTTCGGATTTCAATGGCGATGGCGTGCCGGACCTGCAGGTGTGGCAGGACAACAACGGTGTCTACAACGTTCCGGTGCATGCGTTCTACCTGTTCGACGCCAAGGTCAACCGCTATGTGCGTGCCAAGGCATTGGAAGCGGCCATCGGCGGGCGCGACATCGACCGTATCGACAATGGGCGGTTCGTGCTGCGCGCGAAGGTCAGCCCGTGCGCGCGCGAGGACAAGGTCATCCAGCTGCGCGGAACCGGGCCGCGCACGCTGCTGCAGCGCCGCTATGACACCTGCAGGGACGAGGCCCCTACCGAATCGGACCTGCTGAAGTAGGTCTTTCCCCGACGAACGGATGCGTTCCGGAACTGGAGAGCTGAAGGATGAGCGAAGGCTATGGAAAAGGTGGGGTGGGCTTCGGCCTGACCCGGGACCAGTCGGTCGAGATGATCGTGCGTACCTGCATCGACAACGGCATTACCGTCCATCGGCAGATTGCCTATGTGCTGGCCACAGCGCAGCACGAATCGCGTGATTTCTCCGCGCCCGAGGAAGCGGTGCGGTACCAGATCGGCATGGGCGTGGAATCGCTGCCGCAGGAGCGGAGCGAATGGCATCGCATCGAGGCGTTCGCCGTCACGGTCGAGGTGTTGCGGCAGCGTCCCTAGCGTGGATGCAGCTGGGGGGACGACCGTCATGGACCTGGCCAATCTGCGGCAGGTGAAGCGGTTCCAGATCGTGGGCGCTGAAACGCCGGACAAGATGAAGCTCGCCCAGGCCTGCAAAGCGGAGCGCTGGTCTCACCTGCATTGCTGCAGCGGGCCACCACGGCGCAGAACCACGAGGGCTGGTATGGCTTGGTTTCGTGGTGCAGGGCGAGGGTAGGGAGCACCGGTACGGCCACGAAGACGGTGCGCCTGCTTCCCGCGAACGGCAGTCGACCAGCGGTCGACTCTACCCAATCAATGTTGCTCGGTTGGTGCCGGTACCCGCACCATCTTCGTCATCAAGTGTTCCACCACACCCGCCGGGTCCGCAGTGCGGCCGACATGCGTGCTCGACATCTGCACAACCGAGCTGCGCTTGGCGGTGAGGAAATGAAAGCGGGCGCGCGCGGGCAGCTGTGCGATCGGTCCGGCGCTGGCGTCGCCACGGCAGATGGCCACGATCGCATCCAACCACGGTTGCAACGCATCCTGATCAAGCGCTGGAGCGAACGCGTGCAGGCGTGCCGGATCGATCTCGATGGCCGCTTCCAGATGGCGCGCGCCGGGGCAGGAGACGATCACTCCGACGTTGATGAACTCCTCGCGTTCCACCCGCGGTACCACGCGGATGACCGCATAGTCATACGTGTGCAGCGTGGGCACGGACGGCCTCCTGCACGAACACCGCACGCACTTTCAGGCGGTGCTTGAGATAGTCGATGTAGCCTTGGCGATAGGCCTGCGGACTGTCGAATGCCGGCTCGTTGACCAGCCAGCTGTCCGGCACCAGGCCGACGATGCGCTCGATCTCGGCATCGCTCAGGCGCGCGGCCAGTTCGGTATCCACCTCGGCGATGCGGCTGGCGAACGACAGCAGCACATGGTCGCGGATCAGCACGAACGGCTTTTCGCAGGCATCGCCGGCATTGGCCCAGTCGTGGTGGAAGTACATCGCCGCGCCGTGGTCGATCAGGTACAGCTTGCGGTGCCACACCATCAGGTTGGGGTTGCGGGTGGTGCGATCGACATTGCTGGTGAACGCATCGAACCAGACGATGCGGGAGGCAAGGTCGGCGTCCACCGGCATCGCCGCCGGATCGTAATTGATCGCACCCGGCAGGTAGTCCAGGCCCAGGTTCAGGCCCTCGCTGGCGCGGATCAGCTCCTGGATCTCCGGGTCGGGCTCGGTTCGGGCGAACTCGCGATCCAGCTCGACGAACAGGATTTCCGGAATCGGCAGGCCCAGCGTGCGTGCCATCTCACCGGCAATCAGCTCGGCGATCAACGCCTTCGGGCCTTGGCCGGCGCCGCGGAACTTCAGCACGGCCATGCCGTCGTCGTCGGTCTCGACCACGGCCGGCAGGGAGCCGCCTTCCCGTAACGGGGTGATGTAGCGGAGGGCATGTACGGTGCGCATGGGCGCATTCTAGCGTGGGTGCAGGTACAACCCTCTGATCGGCGAGGACCGATTTCGGCCTTCACCTGTCCCTTCCGCCTGCGATGGCAGCATCGTGCTCCAGGAACCCTTGGGTTCATGGGCGCACTGGCACTCTCGATGCCGAGGCTTCGGGCTGGGCACCTGCTCGGCTGCCAGCGACGCGCACTGCGAAGCGGAAACCTCATCCACGATGTCCAGCAGGCTACGGAGGTGCACCGATGAGCGATGAATTCACTCCCATGCTGCCGCCCTTGGACGATGCCAAGGCGGAAGAAATGATCGGCAAGGTCGTACTGGTAGGTGTGACCCGCTATGGCGGCGACGGCCAGGTGAAGGGGCTGGAGCAGTACGCCGGCACGGTGTTGCGCATCAGCGCCGACGAGGGCGTGGTGCTGGCCGACGAGAATGATGGCCACGAGCGCTATCTGCCGCCGATGCTGGACCAGTACCTGCCCGCCGAGCCCGGCGAGTACCGCATGCGGAACAGTGGCATGATCGTGGTCGACCCCGATTACCTGACTGCCTGGGACCTGCACGCCCAGCAGTGACGACAGACCACACCTGGCAGATGCCGGTCCATTGCCGGCCTCTCCGGGCGTGTCCCACTTTGCCCCATCCGGCCACTAGCCCTTCCGGCCCATTCACGACAACCCCTGCGGTGCTAGATTCGGGACCTTGCCCGATTCCGGGTACCCATTCACACCCAGGGGATAAGGATGCTCATCCGTCGAACCTCTCTGGCGGCGGCCGTTGCCGTTGCCACCTTCGGCCTGCTGGCCGCTGGCCCGGCGCTTGCAGACTACGCGAAGCCGCCGGAGCACCTGCTCAAGGTGTTGAAGGCACCGCCGCCGCCGGCGCCGAACGTGGCCCCGGGTGGCCAGCGCCTGCTGCTGACCACTGCGCAGACCTACCCGTCGATCAGCCGTGTCGCCCAGCCGTACCTGAAGCTGGCTGGCGTGCGCCTGGAACCGAAGAACCGCAGCCGCCATGACACCCCCGGTGGCTATGGCATCCCGGCCTGCGTGGCCGACTTCACCCTGGTCGACATCGGCAGTGGCCAGCAGACCAAGGTCAACCTGCCGCAGGGCTGTGCCACCGGCGCGCTGTGGTCGGCCGATGGCAGCCACTTTGCGTTCCAGAACGCGGTCGATACCAGCGTGCAGCTGTGGGTGGGCGATGCCGCTACCGGCCAGGTGAAGCAGGTGCCGAACGTTCAGCTGAACCCGATTTTCGGCTACACCGTGCAGTGGCTGGGCGGCAGCCAGAACCTGCTGGTGAAGCTGGTGCCGGCCAACCAGGGCCCAGCACCGTCCAACGGTGGCGTACCGACCGGCCCGGATGCACAGGAGTCGCTGGGCAGCAGTGGCGAGAGCAGCACCTACGAAGCCCGCGATACGCTGACCAGCGTGCATGACGAGAAGCTGTTCGCTTATTACGGCGCCTCGCAGCTGGCCGTGGTCGATACTGCCGCCAACAGCGTGCGTCCGGTCGGGCAGCCGGCGCTGTTCAACGAAGTCAGCGCCGCGCCCGATGGCGTGCACGTGCTGACCGAGTCGATCAAGGCGCCGTACTCGCATGCGGTGACCTACCAGCGCTTCGCCAACGACGTGGCCGTGCTGGATATCGCCAGCGGCAAGTCCACGCCGATCGCCAGCCTGCCGCTGGCCGACCGCGTGCCGGTGCACGGCGTACCGGAAGGCCCGCGTGGTTTCGACTGGCGTGCCACCGATCCGGCCACCCTGGTCTATGCCGAAGCGCTGGACAAGGGCGACTGGAAGGTGAACGTGCCGCATCGCGACCGGGTGCTGATGCTGAAGGCGCCGTTCAACGGCAAGCCGGTCGAGATCACCCGCACCGCACAACGCTTCGAAGGCTTCGCATGGACTGCCGATCCGGCCGTGGCGTTCCAGTTCGAGAACGACGAGAACCGCCACTGGATGCAGACCCGCATCGTCGATGTGGACCAGCCGAAGAAGGAAGGCCGCCTGCTGTGGGACATGTCCAGCGATGAGCTGTACGGCAACCCCGGCAACCTGGTCTTCACCCGCCTGCCGAATGGTGCGCAGGTCGTGCGCCGTGAGGGCAACCATGTTTTCCTCAGCGGCCGTGGTGCCTCGCCGCAGGGCGACCGTCCGTTCCTCGACCGCCTCGACCTCGGCACGCTGAAGAGCGAGCGCCTGTTCCGCAGCAGCGCTGATGCCTACGAGCAGTTCCTTGGTTTCAGCAATACGCCTGGGCGCTACCTGACCTGGCACCAGTCGGTGATCGATCCGCCGAACGCCTTCATCCGTCAGCAGGGTGAGGCGGTGGCCGATGCGAAGACCGGCGAGGCGCAGTTCGCGTCCACCGCGACCGCGCTGACCAAGCTGGTCGACCCGACTCCGGAAGTGCGCCAGATCAAGAAGCAGCTGGTGACCTACAAGCGTGCCGATGGCGTGGACCTGTCGTTCACCCTGTACACGCCGCCGGGCTACAAGGAAGGCCAGCGCGTGCCGGCGATCCTGTACGCCTACCCGGCCGACTTCGCCAACGCCGCGCAGGCGGGGCAGGTGTCCGGTTCGCAGCAGACCTTCACCCGCCTGCAGCCGTACCGCCTGATGCTGCTGGCCGGCTACGCGATCATCGACAACGCCTCGTTCCCGATCGTGGGTGACCCGAAGAACGCCTACGACACCTACCTGGAACAGCTGGAAGCCGACGCCAAGGCAGCGGTGGACAAGGCGGTGGACATGGGCGTGGTCGATCGCAACCGCATCGGCGTGACCGGCCACAGCCATGGCGGCCTGATGACCGCCAACCTGATCGCCCATACCAACCTGTTCAAGGCTGGCGTGGCGACCAGCGGTTCGTACAACAAGACCTTTACCCCGTTCGGCTTCCAGAACGAGCGTCGCTCGGTGTGGCAGGCGCAGGACGTGTACCTGAAGGCCTCTCCGTTCTTCTATGCCGACAAGATCAAGCTGCCGCTGCTGCTGGTCCACGGCGAGGACGACGCCAACCCGGGCACTGAGCCGTTCCAGTCGCGCAAGCTCTACCAGGCGATCCGAGGCAACGGCGGCATCACGCGGCTGGTGATGCTGCCGAACGAACCGCACTGGTACACCGCGCTGGAATCGAACGAGCAGCTGGTGGCGGAAATGCTGAACTGGTTCGATACCTACGTGAAGAACGCCAAGTAAGGAGACGGGAAGGCCGCCCCAGGGCGGCCTTGCTGTATCGGGATGTGAGTGGGTAGACGGCCTGGATCCGGATGCGGAATCGGGAGTCGGGAAGCCACCTGCCATGCGGCATCCGGGTCCACCCGGGCTGCTAAGCTGGGAGTGGAAACAGACCAGGAGACATCGATGCATCGCAATGGGATGCGCGCCATCACTTTTGTCATCGCGACGCTGTTGGCCGGGATGACACACGGAGTGGAAGCGCAGGCTCTGCGGGCAGATGACCGCAGCTACTTTGGCAGCGCCTCCCAGGAACGTGAGGCGTGGCAGAACCTCGAGCGGAGGACCCATGCCCTCAAGGCACTTCATGCGCCGCCAGACGTGAGGTTCCAGCAGGCCGAACAGCTGTATGGCGAGTGCCTCCGGCACCATGGCTACCTGCATCTTCAGGCAGCGCGCAATGCCGACGATGCCCGGCTGGCCAACACCCAGGGCGAAGTCGCCAGCACATGTGGACGCATCGCGGCGATTGCCAAGCAGGCATTGCGTGATGCGCCCGCGCACGCTGCCTGGATCGCGCCGCATGCCGACCTGCGTGAACGGGCGTTGCGGGAGGATGTGCAGCCGGCCAATGCAGCGCTGGTGGATGCGGTCGACACGTTGGCTGATCCGGCGCTGGACAGCTTCGGCCGTCTGCACCGGCAGCTGCTGCAGTCGGCCCCCTTTGCGCGTTTCGAACATGAAGGCCGCACGCTCGACAGCCGCACCGACGCGCGAGCCCTTTCCCGCCTGCCGGACCGTTCACTGCGCGAAGCGGCATGGCGTGCCTACTGGCAGGGAACGGCGTCGCGGCGCAGCGAAATGGCAACGGTGCTGCTGGGCCTGGTCCGCCTCAACGAGCATGCGTCGGAACTGCAGGGCGATGGAACTGCGCCTGACCGCAGCTACCGGCACATGGGCCTGGATCAGGCCGCCGTCGACGCGACACTGGCGGCGGTAGCGCGCCACGCGCTGCTGCGGCGGAACTACCAGCAGATGCAGTTGACCCATCTTGAGCGCATGGGCCAGGCGTCTCCACAGATCTGGGACATGGACCTGCCTGATGCGGGCTATATTCCTCCGCCGCTTGACCTGGCGCAGTTGCGTGATGCGGCGGCGGCATCAATGCAGGTGCTGGGGCCGGATTACGTGACAGGGCTGCGCGGGCTGCTCGATCCTGCGGGCGGACGCATGGATCTGGGCGGATCGGCAGGGCGGCGCGCGATGGATGCGTTTTCGATCAGCGCCCCCGGTGTGCCTTCGTTGCTGTTCGTTGGCCATCGCCAGGGCGATCTGGAGGGGGATGTCCAGATCGCTCACGAAGCCGGCCATGCCATGCATGGCCAGTGGATGCAGCGCGGCGGCGCGTCATCATTCCAGCGCAACGGCAACAAGTGGTTGACCGAGGCCTTCGCCATCTACAACGAACTGAAGTTCCGCGATCAGCTCTACCGGCAGGCCAGTGATCCACGTGCCAAGGCGTATTACCTGAAGTCGTTGCTCGATGACATCATCCTGCAGCTGTTCGTATCGTCTGAAGAGGCCGATCTGGAACAGTCCATCTATCAGGAGGTGGCCGCCGATGAGGTTGGCAACGCAGACGCGCTTGATACGCTGACGATGAAGGTGCTGGGCAGGTACGGGGGCGCATCGGAGCAGTATCCCGAGCTGCGCAGCACCTGGATATCCAAGCGGCTGATGTATGAGGATCCGCTTTACCTGGCCAATTACCTGTATGCAGGACTGATTGCGGTGCAGCTCTTCGCACAGGACCGGCAGGATCCGGAGGGATTCAGGGAACGCTACCTGGCCGTCCTGGGCGAGGGGTTTGATCGCCCGCCGCAGCGGCAGGTCGAGCAGTTGCTGAATGTGAAGCCCGACTGGTCACGCCTGGTCGAGGAGGATCTGGACGTTTTCCAGCAGTACCTGGCGCAGCTGCAGGGACTGCACGCGGAAATCGAGCGCCAGCGCAGTCGCTGAACAGGCAACGGGGAACGCAGGCCTCGCAGGCGGCGATGCGTCTGCGTTTTGCCCCTGCGATGAACAAGAACCGGCTGGTGGCCGGCATCCTGTTGCTGCAGGTGCTCACCGCGACCGCCTGCATCACTGATATACCTTCCTGCTTGCGCAGCAATTGGAACACTCGCCTACGACACCGGACTGCAGGAGCAGGGGCTCGGCATCATCGAAACCGAGTTTGTCAGCAGCGCAGCTGCCAACGCCGCAGCTGCGGTGAAGGCGGACATGCAGGCGCTGCAGGGTTACGCCGGTCTCTACGAGGTCAGTGAAGCCATCTGATGCTGACCTTCGTCGGCGCGCTCGCTGGCAGTGTGCTGGCATTGGCGTTGAATGTCTGGGTTTCGCGCTACTACGAGGTACCTCGCATCGATCCCGGGTACCTGGTGCTGGGCGTCGGGCTGGTGTTCACCCTGGGGCAGCTGGCTGCCTGGGTACCGGCGCGGCGGGCGGCGCGCGAGGCGCCCGTGGCGGTTCTCAACAGTACCGGATGGATCCGGAGGGTGACCTCGTGTCATTGGCCGTTGCGATTGCGTAACCATATGTGATGCGGGTGCCATGGCGTGCGGACGCTGCGATACGCTGCAGGCCTGTTGCTGTCTGCCACGGGTTTCACCTATGAAGTCCAAACGTGTTGTCGCAGTGTTGGCGCTGGTGATGACGCCGAGCCTGCATGGCCAATCACTCCCCTCCGAACTGGCGCAGCTGGGCATTGTCGCCGGCATGCCTTATGCCAAGGCCAAGCGCCTCATGGATGCGGCAGGGTGGCAGGCGAGTCCGGTCCAGCGCGCGCCTGAGTCACTCGAGGGCTTTCCGGAAGTTGGATGCCAGAAGGGCGCCAAGCAATGCGCCACGACCTTCGAAAAGGAAGGTCAGCAGATCGCGGTGCGGCTGGGCGTTACCCTGGCAGGGCAGCCGTTCGTGCAGGGCGTGGACTGAGCGCTCACTGCGTTCAGGCCAGCGGTAACCGGTCCTGAGCGTGCGACAGCCGATCGTGCAGCTCGCGCACATGCTCGGCCTTGGCATGCACCCGGGAGGTGTCGCCGAAGCTGCGCAGGTAGGTGCACGCGGCAAAGCCGGCACTCTTCTTTTCGTACTCGGCAATCCAGGCCAGTCGATCCGGATTGTTGGCCTGTTCGGCTGACCACGCGGCCACAGGCGGCCGGATGCGGTACTTCAGGCCGACGCGCCATGGCTTCGGTGTCAGTCGCGCACGGAAACAATGCTGCAGCCGGCACGTGCGCGCGTACAGGGTGTCGGTGCCCAGTGCCTTGAAGAATGCCTGGAGCTGCTCGTCCTCCGGTGAGAACGTGGCATGCATCGCCAGCACGCGCAGCCCGGCGGGTGTGCGGTAGGCACGCAGGTGCCAATCGGGATGCTGTTCGCTGAAGGCGTCCACGCGTTTCAGCGCAAGCCCTTCAGCACCGCCGGCGGCGGCCAGGCGCTGCTTCCGCCGCATCAGCAGTGCCGCGTTGACCAGCAGCACTGCCGCCACGCCCAGTACCAGGCCCACCAGCCAGTGCCAGAGCAGGGTGCCGATGATGGCGCCGGCAAGCAGCACGATCGCAGCGACGATGGCCGGTATCACGCATCCGGCCGGTGGCTGCGCATGATCGATGTCGGCAAACAGCACGTCGGGGCTGTTGAGACACAATGCGCCATAGCTGTTGCGGGTGATGATGACATCGCCGTCGCGCTGCACGATCTGCTCGCGGATTGGCACACCCTCCACGCCATAGTTGCTGCGCACTTCGCGACGCGGCAGCACCTGCCCGGCGAGGATGGCATTGAGGGCTTCGTTGGCGCGGCGGTCGGCGTGGGCCTGGGCCTCGGCAGGTCCCTCATCGGACCAGCCGAAGCGGCGCACGACCACCGGCCGGCCACGGAAACGGGCCTGCAGGCGGGCTTCGGCCCAGTACGCGGGAACGATCATCATCGTGCGGTGCTCCATCATCCATGGCAGGTGCCTGAGTGAGTCTGGCACAGCCCCGAAGGGCCTGCATGTGCCCGCTGCGGTGGCCGGGGCGGAGTGATAGATTGCGCGCTTCGCATGCACTCCACCAAGGACGGAGCGATGTCCAGTTTCCTGCGTTGCCTGCTTGCCCTTGCCTGTGCCGGGGCGGTCGGCGTGGCACAGGCGGGTACCCCGCCGGGGCCGCAGATCCTCACCACCGATGCCAGCCGCTTCTACGCGCTCTACGACAGCACCGGCGGCAAGCCCAGCGTCGCCCAGCTGGCCGGTTACCTGGCCGAAGGCAGTCCGGGCCTGGGTGAACTGGCGAAGGCGCGCCGGGTCACGCCCGAACGCATGGCCGAAGCCATTGCCAGCCAGCCCGGGGTGTATGCGCAGGGCCGCAGCTGCCTGGCGGAGCTGCCGGCGGTGAAGCAGCGCCTGGTGCAGGTGTTCGGCAAGCTGCAGGCGATCTATCCGCAGGCCGCGTTTCCTCCGGTGACCCTCGCGGTCGGCCGTGGTCGGCCGGTCGGGTTGACCTCGAAGAGTGGGGTGATCATCGGCCTGGAAGCGCTGTGTGCAGCCGATTTCATGAATCCCAACGTGCAGGACCGCTTCGTGCACGTGATCGCGCACGAGTACGTGCACATCCAGCAGACCGGCCTGAACGATTTCGAGCCCGGCGACCCGCATGCGACGGTGCTGCGTGTTTCGCTGGGCGAAGGTATCGCCGAATTCATCGCCGAATTGATTTCCGGCAACGTCGGCAACAGTCGCCATGCGGCGTGGACGCGCGGCCGCGAGGTCCACATTGAAAGCGCCTTTGCGCTGGATGTGGACAGTACCGATCTGTCGCCGTGGCTGTACAACTACAAGCCCGGTTCGCAGGAGCCCTATGACCTCGGGTACTGGGTGGGCTACCGCATCGCCAAGGCCTATTACCTGCAAGCCAGGGACAAGCGCGATGCGGTGCGTGCGCTGATCCGGCAAGACAACCCGAAGGCGATCCTGGCCGCCAGCGGCTGGACGCCCGGCATGTGGATGCCGGCCAAGGTGACCGGCGTGGCCGCGCGGTCTGCGGCGCGGTAAGCGCGAGGCCGCGCGCTAGACTGGCCCGGACATTCAAGGGAGAGACCCCATGCGTTCCTTGTCCGGCGGCCTGGCCGCAGTTGCCCTCGGTATCGCGCTGAGCGCCCACGGGGGGGCGGCCGAGATGCCCGCAATCAACCCGTTACTGCTGGAGCCTGTCGAAAGCCTGCGCGCGGACGAAGTGCGCTTCATGCAGCAGCGCCTGGCCGATTGGCCGCAACTGCAGCGTTATCGCGACGCCAACGCGCGACTGCCTGCCGCTGTACCGGGGCAACCACGCGTGGTGTTCTACGGTGATTCCATCACCGAAGGCTGGGGCAGGGAAGGCAGCGCATCGTTCTTTCCCGGCAAGGGCTGGCTCAACCGCGGCATCAGTGGCCAGACCACGGCGCAGATGCTGGTGCGGTTCCCGCAGGACGTGCTGGCCCTGAAGCCACAGGTGGTGGTGATCCTGGCCGGCACCAACGACATTGCCGGCAACACCGGCCCGTCCACGCAGGCGATGATTGAAGACAACCTGCACGCGATGGTGGACCTGGCACGCGCACATGGCATCGCCGTGGTACTGGCATCGGTGCTGCCGGTCAGCGATTACCCGTGGTTGCCGGGCACGGCACCTGCTCCCAAGGTGCGCGCATTGAACGCGGCATTGAAGCGCTATGCCGATGCGAAGCAGCTGGTCTATCTGGACTACTACACGCCGATGACCAATGCCGCCGGAGGGCTGGATCCGCAGCTGGCCGAGGATGGCGTGCATCCCACGGCGAAGGGCTATGCGGTGATGGCGCCGCTGGCGGAGGCTGCAATCAGGCGCGCAATGGCGCCGGACTAGGCACCGCACCCGCAATGCACAGCATCCAGCCCGTCGAGGTAAAGTGGCCCCGGAGCCGGCCACGCAGCGTGGCCGCCAGGGACGATGGGGTGGGTGATGCGGAAGGGAATCCAGGGATGGCTGCGCCGTAGCGGCGCAACGATGGCACTGCTGCTGGCGGCCGTGCCGGTGTTCAGTGCAGACACGGCGGCGCTTTCGCCGCTGACGCGTGAACCGGTGGCCGGCGTTTCGTTGGCCGAATGGACCGCCCGCTGGTGGCGCTGGGCCGACGCCCAGGGCGGCGCGCCCTATCTCGACCCGGATGGCCGTGTGTGTGATCTGGGCCAGGAAGGCCCGGTCTGGAACCTGGCCGGCACCAATGGCCGTTTCCGGCCACATCGCGAATGCGTGGTGCCGACGGGCAAGTACCTGTTGCTGCCGATCATCAACATGGCGCACTACCAGGTGGATGAGTCTGTGTCCTGCAAGGAGCTGCAGGCCGGGGCGGCGGTCAACAACGATTACCTGATCAGTGCAGTGGTGCTGCTGGATGGGCAACCCCTGGGCGACATGCGCATGCATCGGGTGCGCAGTGAAGGCTGCTTCCGCATGGATGCCGATGACGCAGACTCACGGCTGGCCGCCGCCGACGGCTACTGGGTGATGCTCAAGCCGTTGCCGCCGGGCCGGCATACCCTCAGCGTGGGTGCCAACTACGGCGTGCCGGAGGGCGGCGCGTACAGCCGCATGCGGCAGTCCTTCGAGTACGTGCTGCACGTGGGAGGGCGTACCCAGGTCGTATCGCGCGGACAGCACATGATGCCGGTGGCGGCTCCCTGAGGCTCAGGCGTCGTCCTGCTTCAACGCTGCGTCGGCGGCCAGCAGCGCTTCGGCGGCCGCACTGAGCGGCGGCGAGGGCGGGGCGACCACGCCGATCGCTTCCATCATCTTCGGCATGCCCAGGAACTTGCGCGCGCGACGGTCGTAGATGCCGGTGACCAGCAGCGCGCGCGTGGCGATCTTCTGCTCGGCACCGATCAGCACGCGCTGCTCCATGATGCCGCGCGAGCCGACCCAGCCCACCAGTCGTGTTTCCAGGGTGAAGCGCTGGAACGGCTTCAATTCGCGGCGGAACTGGATGGTGCCGGCGCCGACGATCGGCGCCCATTTCTCGCGCAGCGCCACCTGGCCCAGGCCCATGCGCAGGATCAGGTCCAGCCGGCCCAGGTCGAAGATGTTCCAGTAGCGGCCGTTGGTCATGTGCAGGTTGCTGTCCAGGTCGTTGGGCAGCACCCGGAACTGCAGCCGCGAGACGCCGAACGGGGCCTCCAGCTTCGGCCGGAACAGGCTGCACAGCAGCAGGTGGAGCAGACGGAACCAGAGATTCATGGCTATGACGACTGTTATAGAATCGCCGGTACGCTAATCTATGACGATTGTCTTAGCAAGGAGACCGCCGTGAGCCCGCGACCGTCCGATGCCCCACAGCGCGTGATCGATGCCGCGGCGCAGATGCTGGCGCGGGTAGGCCTCAATGCCACCAGCATCCGCGAAGTGACCAAGCTGGCCGAGGCGCCGTTGGGTTCCACCTACCATCACTTTCCCGGCGGCAAGCAGGAGCTGCTGGCGCGCGCTACCCACATGGCCGGCGACAAGGTGGAGGTGCTGCTGATGGAGCTGCTGAAGGATGGGGCGGTGCAGGGCCTGCAGCAGTTCCTGGCGATGTGGCGCGAGCGTCTGCTGCGCTCCGATTTCCGCGCCGGCTGCCCGGTGCTGGCCGCTGCCGTGGAGGAGCCGGTGGAGGCCACGCCCAGCCAACCCCGCGCGGCGGCGGCCGAGGTGTTCATGCGCTGGCAGGGGCATCTTGCCTCGGCGTTCGTCGCTGAAGGGCATGTCCCGGCAGCGGCGGGTGAACTGGCCAGCCTGGTGATCGCCAGCGTGGAGGGCGCGGTAGCGATGTGCCGTGCGCTGCAGGACATCGCCCCGTTCGACCAGGTGGCAGTGCAGCTGCTGAAGGCGGCCACGCGGCCTTGATCGGCCGGTGCGGGCAGGCCAGACTCGCCAGCAGCCCGCGACTGGATGCCGCCATGGACGAATTGCACCATCGTCAGTTGATCGAGCACTACCTGCAGGCCTACAACCGCTTCGATATCGACGCCATGCTGGCCGTGCTGGCGCACAACGTACGCTTCGAGAATCACAGTGGCGGCCAGCTGACGATGGCCACCGAAGGCGTCGATGCCTTTGGCGAGCTGGCACGCCAGTCTGCGCGCCTGTTCCGGGAGCGCGAACAGCGCTTGCTGGCGCTGGTGTTCGATGGTGATCGGGCGACGGCGACGATTGGCTGGCGCGGCGTGTTCGCGCAGGATGTTCCCGATGGACCGCGTGCGGGCACCGAGCTGGAACTGCAGGGCCAGAGCGAGTTCGTGTTCGCGGGAGGCCGCATCGAACGGATCATTGATCGCAGCTGAGGATCGGCCGCTTGGAACCGCCGTCTGGACAGCGGAGCTGCCCGCGGTAGAATCCGCCCAACACCGCCTACGCGTGCCCGGCAAGGATGTCCGCATGCAGCATCAGGTTCCCGAGGTCCCTGGCCGCGATGCCTCCCGCCCCCTGGCGGCGGCATGAAGCGCTCGCGCCATTTTTCACGCAGCCCACTGACATTGCCGATGAACCGCGGCAGCGAAGTCGTGCGTGCGCGCAGGCACTTGCAGCAGCGCGGTTGGCCACGCCTGCAGATGGCGCTGATCGTCGCCCTGACCGGCGCTGCAGGTTTTCTTGCCTCGCACCTGCTGCGCCTGGCCGGTATCGACGCGATGTGGTTTCGCTACCCGATGGCCGTAGTGCTGGCCTACGGCGTGTTCCTGCTGCTGATGTGGATCTGGATCCGCTGGCGTTGGGACAACGTGCTGGATGGCCTGTCGCCGGATGTGGGCGGTGGCAGCCCAATCCCTCGCGGCAGTGCCGTGGAATCACCGTGGAGCGGCGCCGGCGGCCGTTCCGGCGGTGGCGGTGCGTCGGCCTCGTGGAACGGGCCGGCATCGGTGAGCAGTGGCGATGCCGGAGAGCTGCCGTTGACCGGGCTGGCTGAAGACGAAGCGGGCCTGCCGCTGCTGGCCATCCTCGGCATCGTCGCGCTGGTGGCGACCGTCCTGCTGGCCAGCGTATGGGTGGTGTGGTCGGCGCCGGTGCTGATGGCCGAACTGCTGGTGGACGCGGCCATCGCCGGCGGCCTGTACCGGCGCATGCAGGGCATGCACGAGCAGGGATGGTGGCGGGTATGCGTGTCGCACACGGTCTGGCCGCTGATCGGCCTGTTGCTGTTCTTCGCGGCGCTGGGCTGGCTTGCTCAGGAACTCGTGCCAGGTGCGAGCCATCTGCTGCAGGTCATCCAGGGGCTGTAATGCGGTTGCTTCCTTCATATGGCCCGGTCCCGACCGGTTTTCAGCCGCAATGAACAGTGGGCTATGATCGCGGTCGCCGAGGATTCGTGTCCTGGCGGTTTCACCTATCGGGAGCTTGTCATACTGCTTCGGGAACCGGGGCGCTGGATGGCCGAACGCCCACTGAGACACACAACCACTGACGAGGAAGAGCGCATGGATGTCGCTGCACGCAGGAACAGGACGTTGTTTCGTTGGATCATGGTGACGCTGCTGGCGGTGTTGTTGCCGTTTGCAGCACTGGCGCAGCCGGCAGCCGGGCAGGGCGATGGCGCTGAAGCCGCCACTGCCGCGGAAGAGACGCAATGCCGTGCCTGCGCCTATGAGCGCATTGGACCGAAGGTCGATATCGGCCTGGTGGCACTGGTGTCGCTGCTGGTGGTGGGTCTGCTGGTAGCGGTGTCCCGCGAGTGGGGAACCACCTCGCAGCGCTGGACCTGCCGTACCCTGGCCCTGCTGCTGGTGGGCATCGGCCTGGCGTTGTTGTGGTGGGCTGGCAGCGTCGTCTACCTGGGCTACAACCCGTGGCAGGAGCCGCTCGCACCCGGCGGCGGCTCGCTCGGTTCGACGCTGCTGAGTACGTCGCCGAAGTGGCTGGCGGCACTGGTGCTGGTCGGCTTCGCGCCTTCCATCTGGAAACGCAGTGAGCGCCTGCCAGCGTGGCGTATCGGCTGACCCAGGAACGGCGGCGCCGGATCACGCCCGGCGCCGCCTTCTGCCATCAATCAAAGCGCCAGCGCACACCTGCGTAGACGCCACGACCTTCGCCCGGTGTCGAGCGGGCGACATCCCTGCCGGCATCGTCGTAGCCCGGTGTGACCGTGGCGGCATAGTGGCGGTTGCCGATGTTGCGCATCTCCGCCCAGGCCTGCCAGCGACCGCCGGGGGCGTCGTAGCCGATGCGGCTGCCGAAGATCACATGGCTGTCGGCCCAGTAGCTGTTGGCATAGTCCACCGCGATGCGCGAGGCGTATTCGGTGTTCAGTGCCGCGTACAGGCCGGATGCATGATCGAAGCGCAGCTCGGCCTGGTAGGCGTGGCGCGGCAGGCCGGGCAGGCGGTTGCTGCCGAAACGTGCATCGTGGCGGTAGCGGAAGTCGCTGAAGGTATACGCCTGGCGCAGCGACAGGCGGCCCGGTGCAGCCTGCCACAGCGTGCTGTCCAATCCGGCCTCGATACCGCGGTGCACGGTGGGGCTGGCATTGTTCTCGGCGATGAACAGGTTCGGCAGCGGTTGCAGTTCGACGCTCAGCAGTTCGTGGTTCACGTGGGCGTAGTAGCCGGTCAGTTCCCAGCGGCCCAGCGCCGCGTCACCGCGCGCGCCCAGTTCCAGCGTGGTGGCGGTCTGGTTCTGCATCGGCACCGGCGCGCGCTGGCGGCCGGTAGACGGGCCATTGCCCGGCCCGAAGTACTGGTTCGAGCCCCAGATCATCGACCACGGATGCGGTGCCTCCACTGAACGGCTGAGGTTGCCGAACCACTGGGTCTGCGCGCTGTGCTGCCAGGTGAAGCCCAGTCGCGGTGCGTAGTCCCAGTCCTGCTCGCGCAGGCGGCCGCCGCTGCTCGGCCAGGTCACCTGCACATCGCGGCGGGTGTTGATCAGTGCCAGCCCAGCCTGCATGCGCAGGCGATCATTGAAGGCGAGGGTGTTGCTGACGTGCAGCGTGCTGTCGGTGCCGTGGTGGCGGAAGTCACGCGTGCGCGTGCCGGCGGCATAGCCGTTGCTGGCAAAGCGCAGCGACTCGCGCACATCGGCGTCCAGGTCATGGGTGACGCGCAGGCCGACCGTGGTCTCGCTGTCCAGGCCGAACAGCCGGTGGCGGCGGCGGTAGTCCAGTGTGGCGTTTAGGTTGGCGTAGTCCAGCTGCTGGCGATACAGGCTCTCGTTCAAGTCCATCGGGTAGGTGTGGTAGACCAGCCCGGCCTGCAGCGACGAGTCCTCATCGATCTGCAGCGTGGTGACATTGCCCACCCAGGTGCTGCCCGGCTGCGGGCGGCGCGCATCGATGGCCAGGTTGGCCGCATTCGCGGCATGTGGATCGTTGCGGATCTGGTCGCGGGTCAAGCGACCGGGTGTTTCGTGATTGGTTTCGCGGTAGCGCACGAAGAAGCGCGTCTGCAGATCGGGCGTGATCTGCCAGCCGATGTTGGCCATCGCGCCCTTGCCGTCGCCGTGCGCATGGCGCTGGTAACCGTCGAACTCGGTATCGGTGTAGGCCAGGAAGTAGTCGACATCTCCGTTGACGCCGCCCCAGCTGAGGCCGCGCTTCTGGTAGCCACGGCTGCCGGCTTCGTAGTGCAGCTGCACGCCCGCCGAATCACGGCCGCTGCGACTGACGTAGTCGATGGCACCGCCCAGCGCCAACGCGCCGCGCTCGAAGCCGTTGGCGCCGCGCAGGACTTCCACGCGCGACAGCCACAGCGGTTCCAGCAGCTCGTAGGGCGTGCCACCTGGGCCGGTCAGCGGCAGGCCGTCGATCGACACCGCAATGCCCGAGGCATGCGCGCCCGGCCCCCGGTTGATGCCCGACCCACGGATCGAGATCTTGGTGCCCTCGTTGCCCGGCGACTGCGCGCTGATGCCCGGCTGATAGGCCAGCACATCCGCACTGGAGGACAGTCGGCTGTCGGCCTTGGCCACGTCGATGACGTTGCTGGCGCCGGGCACCCGCTTCAACGCCTCGCGCGCCTGCGCGCTGGCATCGGCAGCAGTGACCTGTACGGCATCCAGCGTGGTGGCCTGCGGGGCTGCAGCGGCAGTGGAGGCGAGGCCAAGGGAAACGGCCAGAGACAGCAGCGAGGGGATGGGGCGGTACGACGAGAGCGACATGCGGGAATGCTGTAAACCACGAAAGTGGCGCGCAAGTTAACAGGTCGACGGCGCCACGTCACCCATCGGCGGCGTATGGCCGCCCGCCGCGTTCCTGTAGAGCCGAGCCCTCGCTCGGCTAATCGCGCGCAGCGCGGGTTGTCTGCCATCGCGACGAAGAGCAGCCGAGCATGGGCTCGGCTCTACAGCAGGGTTTATGGCGAGGGTTTCGTCAGCGTCTTCGACTTTGCGTAGAACTGATCAGCTGCTTCCTTCTCGCCCAATGCCGCATGACACTCGGCCAGGCTGTCCCACACATTGGCCGAATCCGGATACAGCTCGGTGTTGAGGGCGAATACCTTCAACGCCCTGCGTGCACCAAGGCTCTCGCGGATGGCATAGCCGCTGGCGTTGATCGCTCGTTCCAGCTCGCTGCCCGCCACCCGGTTGTTATCGCGCAACCAGCTGCGTATCGCCTGGGCAGCGCCTGCATCATCATCCAGCGCATACGCGACCAGCCCCTCGGACAGCACCGCGTGCGGAAACGCCTGCGGCGCCGCGACCGCCATCGTGCTCTCCACCAGCGTGCTGGACCAGACATTGCGGGCGCTGCCGTTGGTCAGGTACACGAACACCCAGTAGCCGTCGGCCAGCGTGTCCTTGTAGGCCAGCCGCGCACGTACACGGGTGCCACCATCGTGACCGACCTGGGTGTAGCCGTCGCTTCGGGTGGTGTCCCATCCCGTGGAGAAGAAATTGCTGCCGCCACCGCTCAGTTTCTGCGGCTGCCAGAGCTTTTCCAGGGTCTCCGTACGCACCAGCGTGCCGGTCGCCAGCGCCTGCAGGAAGCGGTTCATGTCGCCCACGGTGGTCTGCAGATCGGCATGGCCCCAGCCGTAGTCCGGCCAGGGATCTTCATTGGCAGGCTGCAGTTGGCCATCCTTGCCGATGTACGGCACCGCCGCGCGCCGGGCCGGCACGCTGGCAACGCCCCACGAGGTGCTGGCCATCTTCAATGGCTGCAGGATGCGTTCGCGCGCGATGGCCGGGTAGGGCTTGCGGTAGTGCGCTTCCAGGAACGCCGTCAGCACCAGGTAGTTGGCCTGGGTGTACTGCACGCGGCTGCCGGTGGCGAACTGCAACGGTGCAGCGCCGGCCACCTTCAGCGCAGTGCCAAGGTCAGGCGCTACACCGGGGTAGCCCTTGCTCACCCAGCGGTTATCCACCCGGTTGTAGTACTCGCCGATACCCGAGCTGTGGTTGAGGAAATCACGCACGTGGATCGCCTGCCATGCAATCGGCAGGTCCGGAACATAAGGGCTGGCCGGCGCGTCAAGATCCACCTTGCCCTGGTCCACCAGTTGCATCACCAGCGTGCTTGTCAGCAATTTAGCCATGGACTGCGCGGCGAAGATGGAATCGACGGCGGCAGGTGTGTGCGTAGCGCGATCACGTTCGCCGCTGGCGCCCTGGTACAGCACCTGACCGTTGTGGGCGACCAGTACCGCCTGACCGGCGATGCCGTAGCGTTCGAGGTTGGCCTGCAGTTGGGCGTCGAGCTGGGTAGAGAGGCCGGCGGAGAGGTCACTCGCTGATGCGGGCGGAGCAGCGAACAGGACGCAGAGCAATGCAGCAGCAAAGGTGCGGTACATCGCGGTGATCCATCAGCGGTGATGGCGCATGGTGGTCAAGACGGAAGAGCGGGTCAAGGGCACCGATTCCCGCATCAGGGAGTGCCGGCCGCGGGCCGGCACCCCTGCGATCAGCCCAGGATCGCCGGCAGATCCAGTCCCTTTTCCTTCGCACAGTCGATCGCGATGTCATACCCCGCATCGGCGTGGCGCATCACGCCGGTGGCCGGGTCGTTCCACAGCACGCGGCCAATCCGCTTCGCCGCTGCCTCGGTACCGTCGCAGACGATCACCATGCCGGCATGCTGGGAGAAGCCCATGCCCACGCCGCCGCCATGGTGCAGCGAGACCCAGGTCGCGCCGCTGGCGGTGTTGAGCAGGGCGTTCAGCAGCGGCCAGTCGGACACCGCGTCGGAGCCATCGGCCATCGCTTCGGTTTCGCGGTTTGGCGAGGCCACGCTGCCGCTGTCCAGGTGGTCACGTCCGATCACCACCGGCGCCTTCAGTTCGCCGTTGGCGACCATCTCGTTGAACGCCAGTCCGAGTCGATCGCGATCACCCAGGCCGACCCAGCAGATGCGCGCCGGCAGGCCCTGGAACTTGATCTTCTCGGCGGCCATGTCCAGCCAGCGGTGCAGGTGGGGATTGTCCGGAATCAGTTCCTTCACCTTGGCATCGGTCTTGGCGATGTCTTCCGGGTCGCCACTCAGTGCCGCCCAGCGGAACGGGCCGATGCCGCGGCAGAACAGCGGGCGGATGTAGGCCGGCACGAAGCCGGGGAAGTCGAACGCGTTCTCCACGCCTTCTTCCAGCGCCATCTGCCGCAGGTTGTTGCCGTAGTCCACGGTCGGCACGCCGAGTGCGTGGAAGCCGAGCATGGCGCGGATATGGTTGGCCATCGACGCGCGCGCTGCTTTCTCCACTTCCTTCGGCGCGGACACGCGCTTTTCGTCCCATTGCTCGACGGTCCAGCCCTGCGGCAGGTAGCCGTTCACCGGGTCGTGCGCGGAGGTCTGGTCGGTCAGCAGGTCCGGCTTCACGCCGCGCTTGAGCAGTTCGGCCAGCACGTTGGCGACGTTGCCGAGCAGGCCCACGGACTTCGGCGTACCGGCCTTGCACGATTCGTCGATCAGGCGCAGCGCTTCATCCAGATTGTCGGTCCAGGTGTCCAGGTAGCCGGTGCGCAGGCGCATGTCGATGCTGCTCTTGCGGCACTCCACGGCCAGGCAGGAGGCGCCCGCCATCACCGCGGCCAGCGGCTGTGCGCCGCCCATGCCGCCGAGGCCACCGGTGAACAGCCACTTGCCGGTCAGGTCACCACCGAAATGCTGGCGGCCCATTTCCACGAAGGTTTCGTAGGTGCCCTGCACGATGCCCTGCGCGCCGATGTAGATCCAGCTGCCTGCGGTCATCTGGCCGTACATGGCCAGGCCCTTCCTATCCAGCTCGTTGAAGTGGTCCCAGTTGGCCCAACGAGGTACCAGGTTGGAATTGGCGATCAGCACGCGCGGCGCATCAGCGTGGGTGCGGAACACGCCCACCGGCTTGCCCGACTGCACCAGCAGGGTCTGGTCGTCGTCCAGGCGCTTGAGCGTTTCGACGATGGCATCGAAGCTCTCCCAGTCGCGTGCGGCGCGGCCGATGCCGCCGTACACCACCAGTTCCTGCGGGCGCTCGGCCACATTGGGGTGCAGGTTGTTCATCAGCATGCGCAGCGGCGCTTCGGTCAGCCAGCTCTTGGCGTTCAGCGTGGTGCCGGTCGGCGCGGCGAGGGTGCGGGACGGGTCGTTGCGGGTCATGCGGCGCTCCGGTTCGTAGCGAATTCGAGGCAGGCGTTGAGCACCTGCGGCAGGGTGTGGCGCAGCGGTGCGGCGTGGTCGGGGTCGAGCGGGGTGGGCCAGCTGTGCTCGTCCACCTGATCTGGCGGGGGTTCGTGCATGTAGCCGCGGCAGGCCAGCTCCATCTGCAGGCTGTGCACACCGCCGGCGATGTTGCTGTAGTGGCGGGTGATCCAGCCACCTTTGAAGCGGCCGTTGCGCACCTGGCTCATGCCACTGATCTTCAGCAGGTTCTCCACCACGTCGCTCAACGCGTTATCGCAGGAGGTGTCCGGCGCGCCGGTCGGGCCAGCGGTACCCAGGTTGAACTGCGGCAGTTCGCCGTCGAACAGGTGCGGAATATGTGAGCGGATCGAATGTGCGTCGTACACCACCACCGTGCCGAACTTCGCGCGCAGGCGAGTGATCTGCGCAGCCAGCGCATCGTGGTAAGGCAGGAAATAGGTGTCGCGGCGACGGGCGATTTCCGCATCATCCGGTTCGCGTCCGGCGTGGTACAGCGGCTGGTTGTCGAAGGTGGTCAGCGGGCACAGGCCGGTGGTGTTCTGGCCCGGGTACAGTGAGACCCCGCTGGGGTCTCGGTTGAGGTCGATCACCGAGCGCGAGATCGCCGAGCGCACCGTGGTCGCGCCCATGCCACGCACAAAGTCGTACAGCTCGTGCACCCACCAGTCGGCATCGCGACGGGCCAGCCACGGCGAGTGGTAGTCGCCGATCAGGTCGTGCGGCAGCTCGCTGCCGGTATGCGGGAAGCTGACGATGACGGGGGCGTCGCCCTCGTGCACGGTCAGCCATTCGGGATGGGTATTCATGCCTGCGGCTCCACGGTTGGCAGCAGGTCGGTCAGGCCCTGCGCCAGCGCGCCACTGCGCACCAGATTCGTGGCGGTCACCATGTCCGGATGGAAGTAGCGGTCTTCTTCCAGCGTCGGCACCTGCGCACGCAGGGTGGCGCGCACGATTTCCAGCGCGGCGCTGGAGCGCAGCGGGGCGTGGAAGTCGCAGCCCTGCGCAGCGGCCAGCAGCTCGATGCCGATCACGTTGGCGGCGTTCTCGGCCATCTGCATCAGCCGGCGCGCGCCATGCGCGGCCATCGACACATGGTCTTCCTGGTTGGCCGAGGTCGGGATCGAATCAACGCTGGCGGGGTAGGCGCGCTGCTTGTTCTCCGAGACCAGCGCGGCGGCGGTCACCTGCGGAATCATGAAGCCGGAATTCAGGCCGGGGCGCGGGGTCAGGAATGCAGGCAGGCCGGACAGCGCAGGGTCGACCAGCATCGCCAGGCGGCGCTCGCTGATCGAGCCGATCTCGCACACCGCCATCGCCAGCATGTCGGCCGCGAAGGCCACCGGCTCGGCGTGGAAGTTGCCACCGGACAACGCTTCGCCGGTATCGGTGAACACCAGCGGATTGTCGGACACTCCATTGGCTTCGATTTCCAGCGTGGTCGCGGCCTGGCGCAGGATGTCCAGCGCCGCGCCCATCACCTGCGGCTGGCAGCGCAGGCAGTACGGGTCCTGCACGCGCACGTCGTTGTCACGGTGCGATTCGCGGATCTCCGAGCCGTGCATCAGCGCGCGCAGCGTCGCGGCGGTGGCGATCTGTCCGCGCTGGCCGCGGATGGCGTGGATGCGCGGGTCGAACGGCGTGTCCGAGCCCTTGGCCGCTTCCACCGACAGCGCGCCGGCGACCAGTGCCGCCTGGAACACGGTCTCGATCTCGAACAGGCCGGCCAGCGCGTAGGCGGTGGAGAACTGGGTGCCATTGAGCAGCGCCAGGCCTTCCTTCGCTCCCAGTTCGATCGGCTGCAGGCCGGCACGTGCCAGCGCATCGACCGCCGGCAGGCGCTCGTCACCGATGAAGGCTTCACCGACGCCCAGCATCGCGCTGGCCAGGTGCGAGAGCGGCGCCAGGTCACCCGAGGCACCCACCGAGCCTTGTGCCGGCACCACGGGCAATACGCCCTTGACCAGCATCCCTTCGAGCAGCAGCAGGGTTTCCTCGCGGATGCCCGATGCACCCTGCGCCAGGCTGACCAGCTTCAGCGCCATCATCAACCGCACCACGCTGGCCGGCATCGGCTCGCCCACGCCGGCGGCATGCGAGAGCACGATGTTCCGCTGCAGGGTGGCCAGGTCTTCGCGCTCGATGCGCACGCTGGCCAGCTTGCCGAAGCCGGTGTTGATGCCATACACCGGTGCGCCCTCGGCGACGATGGCGGCCACCGCCGCAGCGCTGGCGCGTACCACCGGCAGGGCGGCCGGGTCCAGTGCGAGCGGCGCACCGCGATAGACCTGCCGCCACTGGGCGAGAGTGACATGGCCGGGGCGAAGAACCAGGGTGTTGCTCATGTGTTGCTCCAGGAGGCAGGCAGGTCGGGCTGCCCGCGCACCACGCGCGCGTGCAGCGGGTTGAATCCAATGCGATAGACCAGGTCAGCGGGCGCATCGATGTCCCAGATCGCCAGGTCGCAGTCCATGCCCGCGGCCAGGCGACCGATGCGCTCGCCGTGGCCCAGTGCGCGCGCCGCTTCACGGGTGAAGCCGGCGATGCACTCATCCACGGTCAGGCGGAACAGGGTGGCGCCCATGTTCATCGCCAGCAGTGGGCTGGTCAGCGGCGAGGTGCCCGGGTTGCTGTCGGTGGCCAGCGCCAGTGGCACGCCGGCCGCACGCAGCGCGGCGATCGGCGGCAGGGTGGTATCGCGGGTGAAATAGAAAGCACCAGGCAGCAGCACGGCGACGGTACCGGCGGTGGCCATCGCGGCGATGCCGGCATCGTCCAGATGTTCGATATGGTCGGCCGACAGTGCACCGAAGCTGGCCGCCAGTTCGGCACCGTGCTGGTTGCTCAGCTGCTCGGCGTGGATCTTCACCGCCAGCCCGTTCGCGCGGGCGGTCTCGAACACCTGCCGCGCCTGCGCGGGCGAGAACGCGATGTTCTCGCAGAACACGTCCACCGCTTCGGCCAGGCCTTCGGCAGCAACGGCCGGAATCATCACCTCGCACACCTCGTCGATGTATTCCTGTGCCTCGCGGCCCGGCGGAGTCGCGTGCGCGCCAAGGAAGGTGGTGACCACGTTGACCCGGCATTCCTCACCCAGCGCACGCGCAACCTGCAGTTGCTTGCGTTCGTCGGCCAGGGTCAGGCCGTAGCCGGACTTGATCTCGAGGGTTGTCACGCCCTCGGCGCGCATCGCCAGCAACCGTGGCCGGCTTTCGCGGGCCAGCTGTTCCGGCGTCGCGGCGCGGGTGGCGCGCACGGTGGAGACGATGCCGCCGCCGGCACGGGCGATCTCTGCATAGCTCACGCCCTGCAGGCGCTGCTCGAATTCGTTGGCGCGGTTGCCGGCGTAGACCAGGTGGGTGTGGCAGTCGATCAGGCCGGGCGAGATCCAGCGGCCTTCGCCATCGATGCGGGTGGTTGGCTGCAGGTGGGCATCGCTGCCGGCCGGGCCGACGTGGATGATGCGGCCGTCGGCGCAGGCCAGTACGCCATCGCGGATGACACCCAGGCCCTCGCCGTCGAGGGTGATCAGGTGGACGTTGGACCAGAGGGTATCGGCGTGCATGGCATCCACAACGCGGCTGTGCTTATATGTCTATACAATATAGGTGTCCATTTCGGGTTGTCCAGCCATGTTCGATTCGCGTTCCCCGCACTGTTTCCATGCCGCCCACGCCCTCCTGGCCGATGGCTGGGCCCGTGATGTCCGCCTGCAGGTACAGGACGGTCGTATTGCGGCGATCAGTACGGGGCAGGGCGCCCAGCACGGCGACACCCGCGCCGGCATCCTGGTGCCGGGCCTGCCCAACCTGCACAGCCATGCCTTCCAGCGCGGCATGGCTGGCCTGACCGAGATCGGCGGCGGTGACGGTGACAGCTTCTGGAGCTGGCGCGAGCTGATGTACCGCTTCCTGGCCCACCTGCGTCCGGACGCGGTGCAGGCCATCGCCGCCCAGGCCTACATGGAAATGCTGGAAAGCGGCTTCACCCGCGTCGGCGAGTTCCATTACCTGCACCACGACGCCGATGGCCATGCCTATGCCAACCGCGCTGAAATGAGTGCGCGGATCGCGGCCGCTGCCGACCAGACCGGTATCGGCCTGACCCTGCTGCCGGTGTTCTATGCCCATGCCGATTTCGGCGGGGCGCCGCCGAACCCCGCGCAGCGACGCCTGATCCACGACGTAGAGGGATTTGCGCAGCTGCTGGATGCCGCAAAGCCGGCATTGACCACGCTGCCTGACGCGGTGCTCGGCATCGCCCCGCACAGCCTGCGCGCGGTCACCGGCGAAGAACTGAGTGCGTTGTTGCCGCTCACCGATGGCCCGGTGCACATCCATATCGCCGAGCAGGTGCGCGAAGTCGAGGCCTGCCTGGCCTGGAGCGGCCAGCGCCCGGTGCAGTGGCTGTACAACCACGCGCCGGTGGATGCGCGCTGGTGCCTGGTGCATGCCACCCACATCACCGATGACGAGCGCGCGGCCATCGTGGCCAGCCAGGCGGTGGCCGGCCTGTGCCCGATCACCGAGGCCAACCTGGGCGACGGCCTGTTCCCGATGCAGGCGTTCGCGCGCGAGGGCGGTCGCTTCGGTGTCGGCTCCGATTCCAATGTGCTGATCGATGCCGCCGAAGAACTGCGCCTGCTCGAATACGGCCAGCGGCTGACCTTGCGCGGGCGCAATGTACTGGCGCCGGATGCCAGCCGCAGCACCGGTCGTTTCCTGTTCGAAGGCGCACTGCGCGGTGGAGCGCAGGCGCTGGGCGTGGCCGCTGGCCTGCAGGTCGGTGCCAGTGCCGACCTGGTCGAACTGGACGCCGCGCACCCGGCGCTGCAGGCGCGACAGGATGACGCATGGCTTGACAGCTGGGTGTTCGCCGCACGTAATGGCGCGCTGCGATCGGTCTGGCGCCATGGCCGCCAGTGCGTGGCCGACGGCCGCCACCTGCAGCGCGAGGCGATCACCACCGCCTTCGCCGCCGCCCTGCGCGGCGTGCTGGGCTGATCGCCTCCGCCACCGGGACCTCATTACGTGAAGGCAAGCAAGTCCGCCACGCTCAACCAGCGTATCCGCAGCGATCTGGAAAGCCGCATCCTCAGCGGAGAGTGGGCGCCGGGCTTCCGTATTCCGTACGAGCACGAGCTGATGGAGCAATACGGCTGCTCGCGGATGACGGTGAACAAGGTGCTGACCGCACTGGCCGAGAGCGGCATGATCGAGCGCCGCCGTCGCGCCGGTTCATTCGTGGCGCGTCAGCCGCCGCACCTGGAACAGGTGGCGCTGGAGATTCCCGATATCGCGATGGAGGTCGGTTCGCGCGGCCATCAGTACGCGTACCGCCTGCTGCAGCGCGAGCTGCGCCTGGCCGACACCGGCAATGCCGGTGAAGTGGAGCTGGCCGGCAGCGAGAAGCTGCTGGCGATGCGCTGCCTGCACCTGGCCGATGGCCGTCCGCTGGCGCTGGAGCATCGCCTGATCAGTCCGGTGGGCGTGCCCGAGGTACTGGAGGTCGATTTCAGTACCACCGCGCCGGGCAGCTGGCTGCTGCAGAACGTGTCCTGGACGCGCGCGCAGCATCGCATCAGTGCCTGGGGTGCGGATACCGCTACCGCCAGGCTGCTGGAGGTGAAGCCGGGCACCGCATGCCTG
The DNA here is from genome assembly GCF_037079935.1 of Stenotrophomonas maltophilia group sp. Smal12. Taxonomy (NCBI): domain Bacteria; kingdom Pseudomonadati; phylum Pseudomonadota; class Gammaproteobacteria; order Lysobacterales; family Lysobacteraceae; genus Stenotrophomonas; species Stenotrophomonas maltophilia group sp. Smal12. Next base: position 59,178 of record NZ_JBAWUK010000027.1, read on the forward strand.
GTGATCGAGCGCCTGACCTGGCGCGGTGAACAGCCGATCACCCGCGTGCGGCAGGTGTTCCTGGGGGATGCCTGGGACCTGGTTGCGCGCTTCGCGCCGGGCGCTCGCTAGGGATTCCATCCACGCATGGCGTGGACCTACTGGTCCGGTACGGCTGTCGTCTTGAACTCTGTTGGTGCGTGTGTACGATGTGTATCGTCCCTGCATGAAGAGCAGGGACCTCATCCGGGATCTGGAGGCGGCAGGTTGGACCTGTTGCAGGATTCGCGGATCCCATCATGTATTCGTGCACCCGCAGTGGCCTCACATCATCACCATGCCTCACCCCAGAAAGGATCTGGGCAAGGGGCTGGTTCAGGCGTTGCGGAAGCTCGCAGGATTGACGTAGGAGGTCCCATGCGCTATCCAGTCTTGATTGAGGCCGGCGATGAACGCACCGCGTGGGGGGTCATCGTTCCCGATCTGCCGGGGTGCTTCTCGGCAGCCGACACGCTTGACGATGCACTCAGCGCGGCCGAGGAGTCTGCGCTTGCCTGGATCGATGCGGCCCTGGATGAGGGGCGCTCGATTCCCAGTCCTTCTGCGCCACAGAAGATCGTCGCCGAGGCTCCCAGTGGTACGGCCTGGATTCTTGCCTACATCTGCATTGATCCATCTCTGCTGGACGACACCATCGAGCGGGTCAACATCAGCCTGCCGCGTCGCATCCTGGCCAGGCTGGATGCGCAGGCCAGGGCGGCCGGCGAATCCCGCTCCAGTTACATCGCCCATCTCGCAGCATTGGGCTGAGCGGGCGCCTTGTAGAGCCCAGCCCATGGTCGGCTGCTGTTCGCGCGTTGCGCGATGAGTCGAGCGTGGCTCGACTCTGCAAAGTCATCCACGCGTGGCGCGGGATTCAGTAGATCCACGCCATGCGTGGATGTTGCCCCATCAATACGTAGCGCACTGCCGCCAGCGCACCGGCTCATCCACGCCGGGGCGGGCGTTGAGCTGGATGCGCACGTTGCGCAGGGCAGGGTAGTGCAGCACTTCCTCACAGACCTGCGGCCAGACCTTTTCCAGTTCACCGGTGCGGTTGATCGCCAGCGTCTGCCGGGTCAGCCAGACACCGCTGGCGATGCCGGGCTTGCCGGCCAGGGCGCGGGCCAGATCGGCCTGGAAGCGCTCCAGCGTGGCCGCATCCGGATTGGGATTGCTGCGCGCGTCGACCGCCGGGGCGACGGCAGCCGCGGGTGCAGGGGCGGCCGGGAGCACTGCCGCGGTGCCAGCAGGTTCCGCCGCAGGCGCCGTTGGAGGCGTCGCCACCACCGGCGCTGCAGTAACCGGCGCGGCCTCTTCCACACGCAGGCCCTGCAGGCCCAGGCCAACCAGCAGCCCCAGCGTTGCCGAACCCAGTGCGGCGATGGCGATACGGCGCAGCGCTTCGTGCCGGGCGCTGGCGCGCACGCGTGCTTCGATATCGCCGGGCAGGTAAGGCTGCAGCAATGGCCACAGGCGCGGGCCGTCCAGCACTTCAACCGCCTGCTTCTCGGCGGCGCTGCGGCCGCCGCGCTCGATGCGGCCTTCGGTCAGCAGCACGCCGCCCTTGGCGCCGGCCAGGCGCGCGGCCGCACCCAGCTCGTTTACTGCGGCGGTGCCGATGCGGTAGGCCAGGCCATGCTTGCACGACACCAGCCAGTGGTTGGGGCCATCGCTGAGCATGAAATCGCTGCTTGGCTCGCGGGCTTCTTCCGCCGGATCGATCAGCTCACGCAGGCCGCGCTGTTCGCGCAGCATGCGCTTGACCAGAACCGAGAATTCGCGCCAATGCATGCCCGCCAGGGCCTGCAGGCCGAGTTGCATCTCCTTCTGCCACCGCTTGACCCACCACAGATAGACAACGGCCAGGGAACAGCTAAGCAGGGCCGACAGCAGGGCCAGGATCCAGGGGAGCATGCAGGAGTAGGGCGGAAGGGGCGAAAGCGGAGAACGACAGTGTAAAGGTCGCGGTGCCTGGCCGGGTCAGGATGTTCCTGACAGAAAGCGTGATGGAGCGCGCAGATCGGCGTACAGCGGGCACGAAAAACCCGCCAATCCTGAAGCCGTGAGGGGAGGGAACAAACGGCAGCCGAAGCGATTGGCGGGTTGCTCGCGATTGTCAATCAATTTTTATTGCGTTGCAACAATTGCGCTCAGGGCACGCTGTCCGGCGACTGATGGCTGCCCGGAGCAGGGGCGTCGGTGCCGGACGCGGCGCGGTTTTCCAGCTTGGCCAGGCGCGCGTGCAGGGCATCAATGCGGGCCTCCAGTGCGGTCACTTCGTCGGCGGTGGGTACATGCAGGCGCTTGAGTACGCCCTGCACCTGGTCATCGAAGGCCTTCTCCACCTTGTTCCAGGTGCCGGAGGCCTTCTCGCGGGCCTCGTCCAGCGAGGTCTCGACATTGTCACGCCAGCCCGGGCCCTGGTCGCCGTTACGTTCACGGCGGCGGGCTTCCCAGGCTTCGCCTTCCTTCACCAGGCCATCGAAGAAGCGGCTGCCCTCGGCCTGGGCGCGACCCAGCGCACCCAACCCGGCCAGCCAGACCTGCTGGGCCGAATCGCTCAGCTTGCGCGAGAAGCGCTCGGCCTGGTCACTGAAAGAGGCATCGTCGTTGCGGCGGTCGTCGTTCTCGTAGTGGTTCATCGCACTTCCCGTGGGAGTTGGGCCTGACCCCGAGAGTAGCGCGCACCGGCGTTGCACGGCCGTGACGGCCGCCGCCGGGGTTCAGCCCAGCTTTTCCTTCAGCACACGCTGGATCTCGCCTTCGACCATGCCCTTCATCGCCGACAGCAGGAAGCCCAGCTTGGCGGTTACGCGCACGGCACCCGGCTGCAGTTCGATCGCACCGTCCACGCCGCTGCCGGAGAAGTTCAGTACGTCGGCGGTCCAGGACGACTTCAGGCCAAAGCGCTCGGACAGCTTGGCAGCGACCTGTTCGATCGCGGCGCGCGCCTGTGCATCGGGCAGGGCGTGGGCGTGGCGGACATCGATGGTGGACATGCAGGCTCCTGGCGCAGGGCGGGGTAGGTCGAAGAGGGCAAGCATTGTGCGCATCAAGGGCCGCCGCGCCAAGCACTCATCGTGGGTTCTTCTTCGTTGGCGACCAACCTGCTAGTCTGCGCCGCGTGCAGAACCTGCTTGTTCACTTCAGTCAACAACAACAGCCCGACCAGCCCTTGCGGCCCGGGGTGCAGCGCATCGTGCGCCAGGCCAACGGCAGCGTGCGGCTCGGAGATCCCGGCCACGGCGCACTGCTGCTGGCCCAGTTCTGCATGGATGATCGCGGCCTCTGGCTGCAGGTCGGCAACGGCATCCGCGGCGTCCACGTCAACGGTCGCCCGGTACGCCGGATGGCCCTGCTGCGTGCAGGCGATGCGGTGTATGTGGATGGCGTGGAGATGGTCCTGCAGGGCGAGGTCGAAAGTCTGCTGCAGGCGCCTGCGCCGAAAACCGAAGATGGCAGCGACGAGCAGCAGCGGCTGCTGCGCGGTGTCGGCGGCCTCCATCATGGCCGCAGCTTCACCCTGTCGCGGGCCCGCCTGATCGGGCGTGGCAACGAGGCTGACATCGCCATCGATGACCCGGCTTTTGCCGAGCAGCATGCCCGCGTGGAAGTGCACGGCGAACGCGTGCTGCTGCGCGACCTCGGCAGTGCCGACGGCACCCGCGTCAATGGCGTGGCCGTGCGCCATTGCTGGCTGCAGGCCGGCGACCAGGTGGTGTTCGATGGCCAGCACCGTTTCGTGCTGGAAGTGCCGCATGATCCGCGCCGGCGGTCGTTGCCGGTCGAGGACGAGTCGGGCGAGGACGTGGAACAGGCGCCGGTGCTGCCGGCTGCGCCGCGCAGGGTGCGGCGCTGGCCGTGGCTGCTGGTCAGTGCGCTGCTGCTGGCCGCGCTGCTCAGCCTGCTGCTCTGGTTCGGCGCGCGCTGACGGTGGTGCCGGCCCTGCGACTTTGCCGGAATCGGTCCTGCGTCAGGCGCAGGCGGAAATGCTGGACTGGCACGGGTCCGGCGCTTCGATCGTGGAAATGAGCCATCGCGGCGCGGAATTCATGTCCGTGGC
>NZ_JBAWUK010000028.1:0-27692 GCF_037079935.1 Stenotrophomonas maltophilia group sp. Smal12
GTGTCCTGCCCCGTCCGGCCCCCGCTGCCCCACCCGACACCAGGCAGGCGCAACGCTTTCCTCAACACATCCACCCATTCAGAAAAACCCATTGATAGGAATGAAATTAGTAGTATCCTATCTATCTCTTATGGACCGACCCCTCGACGAGCGCACCTTGCTGCAGATGCAGCTCAGCTCCGGCCTGCTTTATGCAGGGCGGCAGTGGCAGCGCCTGGCCGACAGCCGGCTCGGCAGCTATGGCATCTCCACCGCCTGCACCATGCCGTTGCTGATGATCGGCCGCTCCGGCGGTGGCATCCGCCAGGTGGCGCTGGCCCAGCAGCTGGGCATGGAGGGTCCTTCCCTGGTACGCCTGCTGGACAAGCTGTGTGCCAGTGGCCTGGTCCGCCGCGAGAGCGACGCCAGCGACCGCCGCGCCAACCTGTTGTGGCTGACCGACGAGGGCCATGCGCTGGTCAGCGAACTGGAAGATCAGTTGATCGGCCTGCGCCAGGACGTGTTCGGCGAGCTTTCCATGGATGAACTGCACGCCGTGCTGAAGGCATGGCGCCTGCTGGCCGAGGCCGCCGACCGCATCACGTAAGAGCGCTGCCCCCGAACGCCGCCGCTGCCGTGCACACGCCAGCGGCTTTTGCCCGTTGCTGTTGTTTCGTTGTCCCTCCCCTCCCCCACCTCGTCCCCGCCCCTACCGATGCCCGGTGAATTCAGTCTCCACGGAGTGTTCGTCCCGACCCTGCTTGGGTTGATGGTGTTGGCCTATCTGGTCAACAGCGGCCTGCACGCGCTGCTGCAGCGTGCCGGCGCCTACCGCCATGTATGGCACCCGGCGCTGTTCAACCTGGCGCTGTACGGGATCGTGCTTGGCCTGCTGTTCCACCTCCTGCGTTGGATGCAATCGTGAACAAGATCGTGAAGAAGACCCTGCCGGTGCTGCTCACCAGCGCAGCCGTGATCGTCGCCCTGCTGGTGCTGCGCCAGCTGTGGGTCTACTACATGGATGAACCCTGGACCCGCGACGCCCACGTCGGCGCCGACGTGGTGCAGGTGGCGCCGGACGTGTCCGGGCTGGTGGAAACGGTGAACGTGGCCGACAACCAGGCGGTGAAGAAGGGCGACCTGCTGTTCGTCGTCGATCGCGCCCGCTACCGCATCGCGCTGGAGCAGGCCAAGGCCAGCCTGGCCGAGCGCCAGGCCTCGGTGGCACAGCTGCGCCGCGAGATCGGCCGCGACCGCAGCCTGCAGGACCTGGTCGCCGCCGAGGACGCCGAAGTGCGCCGCGCCAAGCTGCAGGCCGCACAGGCGGCGCTGGCCACCGCACAGGCGGCGGTCGACCTGGCCGAGCTCAACCTGGGCCGCACCGAGGTGCGCGCGCCGGCCGATGGCCGCGTCAACGACCGCACGATGCGCGTGGGCGACTACGTGGTGGCCGGCAAGCCAGTGCTGGCGCTGCTGGATACCGGCTCGTTCCGCATTGATGGCTATTTCGAGGAAACCCGACTGCGCGGCGTGGCGCCGGGGCAGCGCGTGGACATCCGCCTGATGGGCGAATCGGCACCGCTGCACGGCCATGTCGAGAGCATTGCCGCCGGTATCGAGGACCGCTACCGCAGCAACGGCAGCACCCTGCTGCCGAACGTGACCCCGGCCTTCGACTGGGTGCGGCTGGCGCAGCGCATCCCGGTGCGCATCGCCATCGACGAAGTGCCCAAGGGCGTTGAGTTGATTGCCGGCCGTACCGCCACGGTGACCGTGGACACCGGCCGCCATCCGCACAACGACAAGGCCGGCACTTCGCCGACACAGGCGGGCCTGTGAACGCCGCCCTGCCCCGTCTCGGCCTGATCGTCGCACTGGCCAGCCTGGCCGCGTGCAGAACCGTCGGCCCGGACTATGCACTGCCGGAAGGCTCGGCGTTCAAGCGCCCGGAGGCCAATGCGGCCTTCATCGATACGCAGAACCCGCAGGTGGCTGCCAACCAGGCGCTGCCCGACCGCTGGTGGTCGCTGTACAACGACCCGGTGCTGGACGGGCTGATCACCCAGGCACTGCGTGACAACGTGGAACTGAAGGCCGCCGATGCGCACCTGCGCCGCGCCGCCGCCGTGTACGAACAGGCGCTGGACGCGGGCGGATTCGAGTACGAGGCCGAGGCCGGCGTCAGCCGCGCGCAGCTGTCGGCCGAATCGTTCCTGCAGGAGCACGAGCTGCCGGTGATCAACCTGGCCGATGGCAAGTTCGCGGTCAGCTACCAGTTCGACCTGTTCGGCAAGCTCAAGCGCGGCGCCGAGGCAGCGCGTGCCGACGAGCAGTCCGTCGCTGCGGCGCGCGACCTGGCCCAGGTCAGCGTGGTCGCACAGGTGGCCGACAGCTACCTGGAAATCTGCCACGCCAACCACGAGCTGCACGTGGCCGAGCATTCGCTGCAGCTGCAGCAGCGCAGCCGCAGCGTCATCGAGCGCCTGATCGCGGCCGGCCGCGGCACGCCGCCGGAACTGGCCCGCGCCAATGCGCAGGTGGCACTGCTGGAGGCGGCACTGCCGCCGCTGCGCGCGCAGCGTTCGGCCGCGGCCTATTCGCTGGCCGCACTGCTGGGCCAGACCCCAGGCCAGTTGCCGGCCGGCGTGATCGACTGCGCGCACGCGCCCAGCCTGGCGCAGCCGCTGCCGGTCGGTGATGGCCGTGCGCTGCTGCAGCGCCGCCCGGACGTGCGCCAGGCCGAACGCAAGCTGGCCTCGGCCACCGCGCGCATTGGCGTGGCCACCGCCGAGCTGTATCCGGACATCCGTCTGGGTGCCTCGGTGGGCGCCGCCGGCCTGCTGGAAGACTTCGGCACGCCGATGACCCAGCAGTGGTCGATCGGCCCGCTGATCTCGTGGACACTGCCCTCCTCGGGCACGCATGCCCGCATCCACGCCGCCGAAGCCGGTGCCGACGCGGCCCTGGCCGAGTTCGACCACACCGTGCTGCAGGCACTGCGCGAGACCCAGACTGCGCTGGACCGCTATGCGCAGGACCTGCGCCGACTGCAGTCGCTGCGCGTGGCGCAGGAGCAGGCCGCGCTGGCCGCCGAGCAGAACCGCCGGCTGTACCAGGGCGGCCGCACACCCTACCTGTCCAGCCTGGATGCCGACCGCAGCCTGGCCACCAGCGACGCCACCCTGGCCGCCGCCGAAGCGCAGGTCTCGCGCGACCAGATCCACCTGTTCCTGGTGCTGGGTGGCGGCTGGCAGGCAACGGTTGCCCCGACGGCGCCGGCCACCGCACAGGCCTCGGCGAAGTAAGCCATGAACGCGCTGACCGACCGCCAGGCGTGGCTGTTCTCGATCAAGACCTACCTGGCCGCGGTGGCCGCGCTGTACATCGCCATGGCCGGCAACCTGTCGCGCCCGTACTGGGCGATGGGCACGGTGTACATCGTCAGCCAGCCGCTGCTGGGCCCGACCCGCGCCAAGGGCGTGTACCGGATCGTCGGCACACTGGTGGCCGGGCTGGCCACGCTGCTGGCACTGCCGGCGCTGGTGGAAACCCCGCTGGTGCTGAGTGCGGCAATGTCGATCTGGCTGGCCGGTTGCCTGTTCATGGCCCTGCTCAACCGCGGCCCTCGCGGCTACGCGTTCCTGTTGGCCGGCTACACCACCGCCTTCATCGGCTTCCCGGCAGTCACCTCGCCGGAGACCATCTTCGACACCGTGGTGGCGCGCAGCGAGGAGATCATCCTCGGCACGGTGGTGGCCGTGCTGTTTGCCTCGCTGCTGTTCCCGGCGTCGGTACGCCCGATGCTGCGCGCCCGCATCGGCAACTGGATGGAGGACGCCGCGCAGTGGTGCCGGCAGATCCTTGAGCGTGGCCGCGCACACGCGCCGCGCAACCGGTTGGCCGCCGATCTGGTGCAGTTCGAGGCGCTGATCGAATTCCTGCGCCGCGATGATCCACGCCATGCAGGGTCGGCGGTGTCGATGGAGCGCCTGCGCGAGCGCATGCTGCTGCTGTTGCCGGTGTTGTCGTCAATCGCCGATCGCCTGAGTGCGCTGCGCAGCGATGGCCAGGCCCTGCCGGATGGGCTGCCGGCGCTGGTCGACGACATCCGCGATTGGCTGGATGGCCCGACCAACGCCAGCGAGTACGCCCGCCTGCGCGCGCGCATCAGCGCGCTGAAGCCGCAGGTGGACCGCGACCTGCAGCACCTGCAGCTGGCCAGCCTGCTGCTGCGCCTGGAGGAACTGGTGGACCTGTGGCAGGACTGCCGCACCCTGCAGCACGCGATCGATCAGGGCACCGCGCCGTTGGATCGCGCGCACTACCGCATCCGCACCGAACGGGTGGCCGCCGACAAGCACGTCGACTACGGCATGGCGCTGTTCTCCGCGCTCAGTGCCGGCGTGGCGCTGATGAGTTACTGCGTGCTGTGGATAGCACTGGGCTGGGAAGGCGGCGGCAACGGCGCGATGATGGCGGCGGTGACGGCCGCATTTTTTGCCGCACAGGACGATCCGGCTCCCAGCATGGTGCAGTTCCTGGTGTGGGCGATGGTCGCCTCGGTAGTGGCGGGCGTGTACCTGTTCGGCGTGTTCCCAGCCGTGCACGACTTCGGCCTGCTGGCACTGGTGCTGGCGGTGGCCTTCCTGCCGCTCGGACTGCTGCTGCATCATCCGAAGAGTGCGCTGTTCGCGCTGCCGCTGACAGTCAATCTGGCCGCACTGCTGAGCCTGCAGAACACCTACAGCGCCAACATCCAGACCTTCCTCAACTCGTCGATCGCGATGTTCATCGGCATTGGCTTTGCAGTGGTGATGACCCGCCTGTTCCGTTCGGTAGGTGCCGAGTGGACCGCGCGCCGGCTGGTGCGGCAGGGCTGGACCACGCTGGCCGAAGCCGCCGAAGGACGTGGCCAGCAGGATCGGCAGCGCTTCGCCGCACGCACGCTCGACCTGCTGGGCCTGCTCGCACCGCGCCTGGCAGCGACGCCGGAGGGCAGCGACATCGCCTCGGTGGACATGCTCAACGAGGCGCGCATCGGCCTGAACATCCTGCAGCTGCGTCGTGCACGGCTGGAACTGCCCGAGCGCAGCCGCGAAGCCGTCGAGCACATCCTGGAAGAGATCGCTGGGCACTACCGGCGGCAGATCGCGGCGCGCAAGCCGATTGCTGCAGACCAGGCGCTGCGCGAGCGGCTGGATACGTCGCTGGGCCGGGTCGGCAGCGTGGCCGCCTGCAAGGCCCGCGACGAAGCGCTGATGGGCCTGATCGGCCTGCGCTTCGCGCTGTTCCCAGAGGCCAAGGCGCTGGCGCCGGGCTTGGCGATGAGTGCAGCCGAACAGCTCTAGCGGGATACCCTGTGCGTCCACAGACCCCGTTGCCGGGGTCGGATCCTTCGCCGCGGGCGAAGGCGCTGACCCCTGCTCTGCACAGGAAGATCCAATGAGTTACGACATGATGGTGTTCGAGGCCAGCACCGCGCCACGCGAGGCGGCGGCTTTCATCGCCTGGTTCGAAAAGCAGACGCAGTGGAACGAGCGCCACGAGTATGACGACCCGGCCGTCAGCAGCCCGGCGCTGCAAGCGTGGTTTGCGGAGATGGCGCAGGAATTCCCGCCGTTGAACGGACCACTGAGCAACGACGATGACGACCGCGCCGAGGTGACCGAGTACAGCATCGGCCGGCAGGTGATCTACGGCGCGTTCGCCTACTCGGTGGCCGAGCGCGCGCACGGGCGGGTGCAGGATCTGGCCGAGAAGCACGGCGTGGGCTTCTTCGACGTGAGTGCGGATGAAGCGGCGATCGTGTTTCCGGATGGGTTGGTGCTGATCGCGTAGATCCACGCCATGCGTGGATGACCACCAGAACGATCGAAGCGCGCTTTTGTAGAGTCGAGCCACGCTCGGCTTCGTGGCCCATCAGCCGAGCATGGCCCGGCTCTACAGGCAGCGCATCACGCCCGCGTCAGAACAACGTGCCCTGCACCGTGGGCTGTTCGATGCGCGCTGGTTGTTCGGCCACATCTTCGGCACCCAACCGCCAGGCCAGGCCGCCCAAGCGGCTGGCGTGCCGTTTCAGTGCGGCCTGCAGCACGTCGGCGCTGCCGGCCACATGCAGTACCTGGCGGGCGCGGGTCAGGCCGGTGTAGACCAGTTCGCGTGACAGCACGCGGCTGTCCTGGCGTGGCAGCTGCAACCACACTTCATCGAACTCCGAGCCCTGTGCCTTGTGCACGGTCATCGCAAAGGCGCTTTCGTGCGCGGGCAACGCAGCCGGGTGGAAGGCGCGCGGGTGGTCGACGCTGTCGCCGGGGAACCAGGCCACCATCGCGCCGCTGCCATCGCGCAGGCAGATGCCGATATCACCATTGAACAGGCGGTGCCGGTAGCTGTTCTCGGTGACCAGCAGCAAGCGGCCCTGGAAGTAGCCCGGGGTGTTGCCAGCCAGCAGCTGTTCGATGCGGCTGTTGAGCCCACGCGCACCTTGCGGGCCTTCGCGCAGCGCGGTCAGCACGCGCAGGCGACCGGCCTGCTGCAGGGCACGTACCGGATCCGCGGCCTCGGCCAGTGCACGCCAGTGGCCCAGCAGGTGCTCGCGCTGACCGCGCAATGGATCGGCTTCGCCTTCGTGGAAGTGCACGCCGGCCAGTTCACCACTGCGCAGCAGCTGCAGCGCGGTGCCGCTGTCGCCTTCACGCACGGCATGCGCCAGCGGTGCCAGGTCCAGCGCATCACTCTGCCGGTAGCCGCGTTGCAGCTGTACGCGACGGCCGGCGAAGGCGCGTGGTGCGGCCTGCGGCTGCAAGGTGGCCGGTGCCAGCAGGCCATGCAGCGCCAGCGCATCGTCGGCGCGGGTGCCGATGCCATCGCCGCTGGCGCGCAGGATCGCGCTGAGCACATCACCGGCTTCGACCGACGGCAACTGATCGGGATCGCCGAGCAGGATCAGGCGGGTGCCGCTGGCAATTGCATCGACCAGCTTGGCCATCATCGGCAGATCGATCATCGACGCTTCGTCGACCACCACCACGTCCACCGCCAGCGGATTGTCGGCGTGGTGGCGGAAGCGTGGTGAGTCGGGAATCACGCCGAGCAGTCGATGCAGGGTGGTGCCGCTGCTGGGCAGTGCCGCGCACAGTGTCGGATCCAGTCCCTGTTCCTGCAGGCGTTGCACGGCCATGCGCAGGCTCTCGGCCATCCGCTCGGCGGCGCGACCGGTGGGCGCGGCCAGCGCCACCTCGGGCAGCGGCTGGCCGGCGTGCCGGGCCTGCGCGGCCAGCAGCAGCAACAGGCGTGCGATGGTGGTGGTCTTGCCTGTGCCGGGGCCGCCGGTGACCAGCGCCAGCGGATGGCGCAGCGTCACGCCGGCTGCGCGTGCCTGGTGATCTTCGCCGCACGATGCGTGCGGGAACAGCTGCGCGAACAACGGCGCCAACGCTGCCATGTCCGGCGCCGGCAGCGGATGCCGGCCGATGCGCTGCAGACCGGTGGCCAACTGGCGCTCGTACTCGCGGTAGCGGCGCAGGTACAGCAGCCCGTTCTCCAGCACCAAGGGGGCATCCCCGGCGATGGCGTCAGCCTGCTCCGGTGTGGCCACCCAGGGCGATGCGCGCAGCTGCGCCAGCCAGGCCTGCGCGGCGGGCCACTCGGGCACGCCTTCCAGCAACCGCTGCGGTTGTGCCGGATCGAACGCGGCGTGGCCCTGCGACACCGCCAGCGAAGCCAGCGCCGCCGCCAGTGCCACATTGTCGGGCGTGTCGTCGCGCAACCGCTGCAGGCTGGTCGCCAATGCGTGGTCGAGGGTGCGCAGCAGGCCCTTCTGGTGCAGTTCCTTCAGCAGGCTCATGCGCTGGCTCCTCGGGCACGCGCGGCGAGCTGGGCCTGGGCCTGCTCGCCGCCGGCGAACAGCGCGTCGAGTGCATCCACCAGCGCGAACGGGAAACGATCCACGTGCACGCCATTGCCCTTGCCATCCAGGCCGCGGCAGAACAGGTAACGGATGCCGCCCATGTCGCGCTCGTAGTCGTAGGCGGCGCCCAGGCGGAAGCGCAGCCAGCGATGCAGGGCCACGGTGTAGATCAGCGCCTGCAGATCGTATTCGCTGTGGCGCATGGCAATGGCCAGCAGGTCCGGGCTGTAGCCGGGCAGGCGGTTGGACTTGTAGTCGAGCACGTACCACCGGCCATCACGCACGTAGGTCAGGTCGATCATGCCGGTCATCAGCCCCTCCAGGCGGCGGCGCTGGCCGAAACCGCGGCGGCCACTGGAAACACCGTGCGCATGCAGCACCTGCAGCAGCGCCGGCACCGTGGTCGCCTCGATGGCGAAATGGAAGTCGATTTCGGCGCGGCGCTCGCCTTCACCGAGGCTGTACAGCGCACCGCCTTCGGGCAGCGGTACGGTCAGCGTGTGGCCCACCAGCGGCACCAGCACCGCTACGCCATCGTCCAGATCGACGTCGGCATAGCCCTCATCGTGCAGCGCCTTGCGCAACACCTCGACCTGGCCCTCGGGAGCTTCCCGGCCTGGTTGCCAGTCAGCCCATGCGGCGAAGTCGACGTTTTCCATTGCCTCGTGCAGCACGTTGCCGAAGCGGCTGCCCATGAAACGCGGGTCGAGCGGCGCGCTGTCCTCGGCCTCCGCGGCGGCTTCCGGCAGTGCCGGTTCCAGCGGCAGCTCCGGGCCGGTGGGTTCGTCGGCTGCCGGCGCCGGCAGCGCGGTGGCAGCGGCTTCGATGTCACTGCCCGCGCCGGCATCGGCGTGGGCCAGCTGGGTGAAGCTGTACACCCACCAGTCGTGCGGAACGCGCCGGGTCAGTGCACGCACCGCCGGAAGATCCCCTTCCACTTCGGCCGCCAGCTGCGGCAGCGCAGCCGGTACCTCACTGTCATCGATGCGCACATCGGCATGCGCGCGCAGCGCCTGCAGGTCACCCAGCAGCGGTGCCAGCCGCGTCCTGCCGAGCCCGGCCAGATCACCCACGGCGATCCACAGCGCGTGCTCGGCGCGGGTCAGGCCGACATACAGCAGGCGCGCATCCTCGGCACGCTGCTCGCGCTCGCGCTGCGCAGTGGCCGCTTCCCAGGCCTCGTCCTTGCCCAGCTTCCAGTGCAGCTGGCGCTGGCCGCCCACATGCACCGTGCAGTGCGAGGCGGTGTTGGGCGCACCGCCGTCGATGCCCACGAAGGGCAGGAACACCAGCGGGTACTCCAGGCCCTTGCTCTTGTGCAGGGTGATGATCTGCACGCGGCGCGCATCCGATTCCAGGCGCAGCAGCTGCTGCTCGTCATCCTGGTCGGCGCTGGCCATCTGGCCCTGCAGCCAGTCCAGCAGGCCGTGCATGCCCAGCGCCTGCGCCGAGGCTTCCTGCAGCAGTTCGCCCAGCTGCAGGTAGTTGGTCAGGCGGCGCTCGCCATCGATCAGCGCCAGCAGGCGTTCGCCCTGCGCGGCGCAGACGTCGGCGATCACCGCGAACGGGCCGCCGCGCTGCCAGCGCTCGCGCCAATGCAGAAGCTGCGCCTGGAACCGGCGTTGCAGGTCGCCCTCGTGCTCCATCGCCGCGATCGCACTGGCGCGCTGGCCGAGCAGCACCGTCGCCAGCGCCGCGCGCAGGCGGCCCTCGTCAGCCGGCTGCAGCAGCGCCAGCAGCAGTGCACGCAGATCACGCGCTTCGCTGGTGGCGAACAGGCTCTGCTTGCCCGCTGCCACGGCAGGAATGCCGACCACGGCCAGCGCGCGCTGCACCAGTGTGGCCTCGCGATGCGAACGCACCAGCACCGCGATGTCACCCGGCTGTACCGGGCGCCCACGCAGCACCGCATTGCCGGCGCGCGCCGCGACCAGGATCTGGTGGATCGCCGCCACACAGGCCTGGGCGGCTGCTTCGCGCGAGGCATCGGCACTCATCGCCTTGTCACCGCCACTGCGCAGCACGCGCAGAGTGAGTGCCGGGGCGGCATGGCCGTCGCGCTGGTAGTCCGCATCGCTGCGCACGCCACCGGGCCGCACCGGCTCGAACTGGATGCCACGCTCGAGGAAGGCGTCTTCGCCACCGTTGTCGTACAGCGCCTGCAGCGCGCGCAGCACGGCCGGTCGCGAGCGGAAGTTCTGGTCAAGCACCGGCGCCTGTTGCGCCGCCCGCTTGGCCTTCAGGTAAGTGTGGATATCACCGCCGCGGAAACCGTAGATCGCCTGCTTGGGATCGCCGATCAGGAACAGCGCCGGTGCCAGGCCGAGCTCGCGCACTTCCGGTGAATCGCCGAACACGATGTGGAAAATGCCCCACTGACGGTCGTCGGTATCCTGGAACTCATCGACCAGCGCGATGCGGTACTGCGCGCGCAGCTGCTTGACCAATGCCAGCCGCTGCGGGCCTTCCAGGGCCAGTGCCACGCCATCGATCAGATCGTCGTAGGTCTGCACCCGGCGGGTGCGCTTCAGCGCCTGCAGGCGCTGTCTGGCTTCGTCGCGAAGCACGTGCAGGAAGTTCAACGCGGTGGCACGCAGCCAGGCATCGCGTTCGGCCAGAAGCGCGACGTAGCGGGCCAACGGCGCCTGCAATGGCGACGATGGCGTGCGCTCGGCGAATTTCTTGTTGGTCTTGGCTGCCAGCGCCTCCGGCAGCAGTGCCGGCAGGCGCTCGCTGGTCAGCAGCTCGCGCGGGTCGGCGCGTTCGGCCCAGCCCAGCAGTTGCCGGCCCAGCGGGTGCAGCCAGCCCAGCTTGTACGACACGCCGTTGATCCATTTGTTGTCGACCGCATCGCAGAGGTCGATGAAGAACTGCTCGCCATGCTCGCGCACGCTTGCGGACAGCTCTTCGGCAACACTCTGCAGGGCGGCCTGCGGATCGGGCAGCGCCACCGCCTGTGGCAACGGGTGCAGCGGCGGCGCGGCCAGCAACGCGCGCAGATCGGCGGCCAGTGCGTCCGGGGTGGACCACAGCCAGGTCAGCGGTTCCAGCGTGGCCGGGTCATTGGCATATACCCGCCACAGGTCGGCCGCGAGCGCTTCCAGCAACTCACGGTCGCTGGCCAGCAGCTCCGGCGGATCAAAGGTGTGGCCGCTCTCCAGCGCATGCTCGCGCAGCACGCGGGTGCAGAAGCCATGGATGGTGAAGATGGACGCAAGGTCGATCTCATCGGCGGCGACCTGCAGGCGGCGCTTCAGTGCAGCGGCGCGCTCGGTACCTCCCTGCAGATGGCGCTGCAGCACCTCGCGGGTCAGCCGCACGTCCGGTGCTTCGCCTTCGACCGGTTCCAGATCGACCAGTCGCGCCGCCAGCGCCAGGCGCTCGCGGATGCGCTTGCGCAGTTCCTGGGTAGCCGCATCGGTGAAGGTCACCGCCAGGATCTGTCCGATGCGCAGGCCCTGCTCTACCACCAGGCGGGTAAACAGCGTAGCCAGGGTGAAGGTCTTGCCGGTACCGGCGCTGGCTTCGATCAGGCGGATGCCATCCAGCGGCAGGGCCAGATAGGGATCGACCGTCATGCACTGGGCTCGCTCATCGATGAAGGCGGGGCTCATGCGCTGCCCTCCTGGCGCGTTTCGGCGCCGAGGGTGCGGCCTTCGCGCACCGCGCCGAAGACCACCTGGCTGTTGCGCAGCAGCTCGGCATAACTGGCATCGGAGGCGAACGGGTCGGCACCCCGCAGCAGCAGCTGCCAGGCGTCGCTGCTGGATTCACCCCAGCTGCGGTCGCTGCCGTGCCACTGCTTCCAACCCTCGCTGCGCTGTTTTTCTGCCGGCGCGTTGTACAGCACCCAGCCGGTATACGGGGCAAAGCGCAGCGGCTCACGCAGGCCGCGCTGGCGCAACTGCAGCAGCGCGCGCAGCGCCGCGCGTGCAGCAGGCGCGCTCAGTGCCGGCAGTACATGCGGGCCGGGACCGGCGTCGCCGCCATCGTGGAACTGCACAAGGGGCAGTGCGTCGCCGGCGGCGTTGGCCAGCAGCCAGTCCAGGCCCTGGCGGATCACTGCATTGCCATTGAGCGTGCCGGCGCGCAGCCGCACCAGGCCTTCGGGATGCCGATCGGCCACGCGGCCGTGCAGGCGCACGCCATCGATGTCCACTTCGTAGCGACGGCTTTCCAGCGGCTCGCCCTGCATCCAGCCCAGCAACGCACTGGCATACGGACGGGTCTTCAACTGCTCCACCTCGAACTGGCGCTGGCCCAATGGACCGGACGGCAGCAGGCCACGCGCGCGCAGCCGCGGGTACAACGGTTCGGTATCGCCACTGAGCGTGGCGCGCACCACCGCCGCCTGCACGCTGCGCTTTTCCGGGCCGCGCGATGACAGCACCAGCGGTTCCAGGTCATCAACTTCCCCGGCATCGTCGGCCAGGCGCAGGCCCATCGACTGTGCGAGGAACTGCCCGGCCGGGTCGCACAGGAAGCGGCGCAGGGTGTCGAGCGCGAGCTCGTCTTCCACCGCATCGTCGAGCGGCGGCGGCAGCGGGGCATCGAACCACGGCTGCAGGCCCCCACGCTGGCCGGTGAGGCGGCCGGCAGCGGGATGCCATTGCCGCCGATAGCTGAAGCGGCGTGGATCGCCATCTCCGAACGCCGCCGGTGAGAACGGCTGCAGTGCATGGCGCACGGTAAAGTCGCGGACCGCCGCAGGCGGATCGAGGTGATACGCGGCGGCGGCATCGATCAGTTCACTGACCAGCACCGACGGCTCACGTACGCTGCCATCGCGTGGATCGGCGCCGAGGTAGCTGAGGTAGAACACCTCCTGCGCGGCGGCGAACAGCTGCAGGAACAGGAAGCGGTCGTCTTCGCGGGTGGAGCGATCGCCCGGGCGGCGGCGTGGCGTGTCCAGCTCGGCGGTGAGCTGGTTGAGGCCCGCGGCCGGGTCACGACGCGGGAAATCGCCATCATTGAGACCGAGCACGCAGATCACCCGGAACGGCAGCAGGCGCATCGGCACCATGCGGCCGAAACTGATGCCACCGGTCAGCAGCGGCGCGCGCGTATCGGCCTCACCCAGTACACCGGCGAAGTGCGAACGCACCACCTCAGGCGGCACGCCGTCTTCGAACCCGGCCTTGGCGGCATCGTCGGCGAACTGATTCAGCAGCTTGCGCAGGCGCTCGAGGGCACGCTGGCTGTTGGGCGAGCTGGGCGCGGTCGGCAGCAGCGCGTCCAGCAGCGACAGCAGCCGTTGCCGCCACTGCGCCGGGGTCAGCAGCTCGCCGAGGCGACGCTGGTAGACCGCCAGCACGCGCAGCAGCCGCAGCAGCCGGTCCAGTGCTTCCAGCGCGCCGCCTTCCAGCTCGATCCACGGCGCCACGCCGGCCAGGTCCGCCTCGCTGCCGGTGGCGTGACCGAGCACCAGGCGGTCCAGTGCGAACTGCCAGGTGTAGGCGTCGTCGGCCGGCGCCTGGTGCTGGTTGCGGTGCTTCGCATCCAGGCCCCAGCGTGCGCCGGCCTGCTGCAGCCAGCCATGCAGGCGATCGAAGTCCACTGCTTCCAGCCCGGCCGCTTCGGCCAGCGGCGCGCTGGCGAGCAGGTCCAGCACCTCGTTCAGGCCGAAACGCGAGACCGGCAGGCCCAGCAGGTGCACGAACACATCGGCCAGCGGCTCTCCTGCCAGTGGGCTGCTGTCGGCCAGCGCGTAGGGAATGTGCTCCTCCTCGCCGCCGCGGCCGCCGAACACCGCCTCCAGGTACGGCACATAGGGATCGATGTCCGGCGCCAGCACCGCGATCTCGCGCGCCTGCAGCGGCGGGTCGAAGCGAGGGTCCTGCAACAGGCTTCTCAGCTGGTCGTGCAGCACCTGCAGCTCGCGCAGCCGGGTGTGGCAGGCATGCACCTGCAGGCTGGGGTCGTCGCTGCGCAGCCCATCGCGCAGCTCGCCCGAGGGCAGTGCGCGGCGGTGGAACAGATCGCGCTGCAGGCGATGCAGCAGGCTGTCGGACAGGCCGCCTTCGTCCAAGGTCGGCCGGGTGTCTTCCTCCGGATCCGAATACGCGGCAATCTCGCCGGCCGGGTGCACCACCTCGTAGCTGCCCAGCACCGCCATGAAGTCGCGGCCGGCCGCACCCCAGGCTTCCAGCAGGCGGTTCTCACCAGCCGCTTCACCGAAGGGATCGGGTGCGCCGCTGCGCAGGCGCTCGGCCAGCGTCTGCAGGTCACCCCAGTACGACTGCACCGGAGTGGGCATATAGAAGTGCAGCTCGCCCACCCGCGCCTGGGTGGCCATCACCCGCAGCACGTCGGGCGAGATGTTGAGCGTCGCGAACGCGGACATGCGCGGTGGCAGGGCCTGTGGCAGCGGCTGGCCGGCGCCCTCGAAGCGATCCAGGTACGCCTGGATGCGGCGCGCGCGGTAGTCGCGGCCATGGGCGATGGTGCGCCAGAGGATCGCCTGCGGGTCGGCCGGGTCGGCGCCGGCCTCCCAGCGCAGCAACCAGTCGCGGCGCCAGGCCTGGTACTTCTCGAACACCGACGCCAGTTCACCGGCCAGTGCCCACGGCTTCAGGGCATCGCCGCCGGCAAGATAGGACTGCAGCGCGCGCATCGGTGGCTGCGCCAGCAGCGCCGGGTCGCGCAGTGCCTGGTACAGCTTCCAGTGCAGGCCCGCCGCGTCCAGGTCGTCGCGTTCGCCCGGCACATTGGCATTGAGTGCACGGGCAACGAATTCGCCCGGGGTCAGGAACTCGAGGTTGGCGGCCACGCCATATTCGGCAGCGAGTGTCGCTTGCAGCCAACGCCGCATCGCCACCTGCGGGATCAGCACCACCTCCGGCGCGAGCAACGGCTGGCCCGGAACCGGCACACGCACGTTGCGCGCCAGCAGCGCAGCCAGCACGTCCAGGGAGTTGGAATGGTAGAGGCGGAAATCGCTGCCCGGGTCACTCATCATGCACAGTGTGCAGCACGGCAGGCAGTATTCAATGGCCCGCCCATCGCCGGTACGGATTGTTCCGCGCTGCCAGCCGATTGTCCCGGCCTGGCAAGGGTCTTGCCGTGCCACAATACTGGACCGTCCAGTCTGCTTATGTTCAGCCGACGGGCCCGATCCTTCGATGTCTAAAAAGCGTTAATGGTGCCCATGTCGGCTTCCACCTCCAGTCTGGTGCAGTTATCCAACGTCCGCATCGACCGGAGCGGGCGCACGATCCTGCGCGACGTGTCGCTGCAGGTGCCCAAGGGCAGCATCACGGCCGTGCTGGGCCCGTCCGGCAGTGGCAAGTCGACCCTGCTGGCGGCACTGACCGGCGAACTGCGTCCGGTCGCCGGCGAGGTCACCCTGTTCGGCAAGCCGATCCCGCATGACAGCGGCGCGCTGCTGGAAATGCGCAAGAGCGTGGGTGTTCTGCTGCAGGGCAACGGGCTGCTGACCGATCTGACCGTCGCCGAAAACGTCGCGCTGCCGCTGCGCACGCATACCCGCCTGCCGTCCGCCGTGCTGCGCCGGCTTGTGCAAATGAAGCTGCATGCCGTGGGTCTGCTGGCCGCTGCCGATGCCTGGCCGCGCGAACTGTCCGGCGGCATGGCGCGCCGCGTCGCGCTGGCCCGCGCGCTGGCACTGGATCCGCCACTGATGATCTACGACGAGCCGCTGACCGGGCTGGACCCGATCGCCTCCGGCGTGATCATGAGCCTGATCCAGCGCCTCAACCACAGCCTGGGCCTGACCAGCATCATTGTCAGCCACCACGTGCACGAGACCCTGCCGATCTGCGACCAGGTGATCGCCATCGCCAATGGCGGCATCGTGTTCCAGGGCACGCCCGAGGCGCTGCAGTCCAGCCAGGACCCGTTGCTGCGGCAGTTCCTGCACGGCCAGCCCGATGGCCCCATTCCGTTCGATGCCGCGCCGCGCGCGAGGGTCGCCTGATGCCGTTCGTCCAAGCCACCCGTTCGCTGGGTCGCGCCGGCCTGTTCTCGCTGACCGTGCTGCGTGGTTCGCTGCCGACCCGTGATTTCCTGGCCGAGCTGACCCGCGAGATCTACAAGATCGGCGCACGCTCGCTGCCGATCATCGCCGTCGGTGGTGCCTTCGTCGGCCTGGTGCTGACCCTGCAGGGCTACCGCACGCTGACCACCTTCGGTGCGGCCGACGCGCTGTCGACCCTGCTCGGCCTGTCGCTGTACCGGGAACTGGCGCCGGTGCTGACCGCGCTGCTGTTCATCGGCCGCGCCGGCAGCTCGATCGCCGCCGAACTGGGCCTGATGCGCGCCACCGATCAGATCAAGGCACTGGAGCTGATGGCGATCGACCCGGTGGCCAAAGCCGTCGCGCCGCGGTTCTGGGCGGCGGTGCTGACCGTGCCACTGCTGACCGGCATCTTCTGCTCGCTGGCGATCAGCGCCAGCTACTTCGAAGCGGTGCATGTGCTGGGCCTGGACAATGGCGTGTTCTGGTCGGCACTGCGCAACAGCGTCGATTTCTGGGATGACTTCGGCGTGGCGATGCTGAAGTCGGCGATCTTCGGCGGCACCGCAGCGCTGGTCGCCGCCTATGTTGGTTTCCACGCCGAGCCGACCATCGAGGGCACCTCGGTGGCGACCACCCGTGCGGTGGTCAATGCCTCGCTGCTGGTGCTGATGTTCAACTTCGTGCTGTCGGCAATGTTGTTCACCTAACCCCTCCACCGGCGGTGCGCAGGCGCGCGCGGCCACCACGACTCGATCAGGTAATCCACATGGCCATCCGCGGTCCCAGACTCGAATTCTCCGTCGGCGCATTCCTGCTGCTGGCCCTGGCCTCGCTGATGGTGCTGGCCGTGGCCTCGACCAACCAGCGCTGGAGCTGGGGCAGCCAGGGCTACGAGCTGAAGGCGCGCTTCTCCCAGGTCGGCCAGCTGCGCAAGCAGGCGCCGGTGAAGATCGGCGGCGTCACCGTCGGCCAGGTCGCCTCGATCGACCTGGATCCGGTGAAGTTCGAATCCATCGTGACCCTGCGCATGGACAGCAAGGTCAAGGACCTGCCGGCGGACACCTCGGCGGGCATCTTCACCAGTGGTTTGCTCGGCGAGAGCTATATCGGTCTGCAGCCGGGCGGCGACCCGGACGTGCTGAAGGCCGGTGACGAGATCGTCTTCACCCAGCCGGCGGTGGACCTGATCCAGCTGGTCGGCAAGTACATGTTCAGTGGCGGCGCCGGTGGCGGCGCTGCTCAGAAGCCCAACGATGGCGCGCAGGCGCCTGCAACGGAACCGCAACCATGAAAATGAAACTGATCCCCGCCCTGCTCGCCTCGGCGCTGCTGATGGCCACCCCGTTCCTTGCCCAGGCCCAGGCGGCCGCCCCCGCTGCCGCAGCGCAGGGCCAGGCCGGCAAGGTGGTGATCGATGCCAGCACGCGCATCCTCACCACGCTGCAGCAGCGCCGCAGCGAGTTCAGCAGCAACCCGGCCAGCCTGCGCAGCTACATCGACAGCGAACTGAACCGCACCTTTGACCGCGACTATGCGGCACGCCTAGTGCTGGGCCCGCACGCCCGCGGCGCCTCCGACGCCGACATCAAGCTGTTCGCCGATGCCATGGCCGACAGCCTGATGCAGCGCTACGGTTCGACCCTGCTCAACATCCAGGGCAAGCCGAGCTTCCGTCTGAAGGGTGAGAGCCCGCTGCCGGGCAACCGCGGCGTGCGAGTGACCACCGAACTGGTGCGCGCCGGCAGCGAACCGACCCCGGTCGAGTACTGGATGCGCAACGTGAACGGCCAGTGGAAGATCTTCGACGTCAACATCGAAGGCATCTCCTACGTGCAGACCTTCCGCAACCAGTTCGATACTCCGCTGCGCCAGAAGGGCATCAAGCAGGTGGCCAGCGAGCTGCACAGCGGCAGCATGCAGGCCGGGCCGGCGGGCAATGGCAAGTAACGCACTGGCGCTGCTGGAAGGCGACACCCTGCGCCTGCGCGGGGTGCTCGACCGTGCCGCGGTGATTGCACTGTGGCCGCAACTGCAGGCCCTGCCAGCCAAGCTGGCGCGGCTGGAGCTGGGCGAGGTCGAGCGCGTGGACAGCGCCGGCCTGGCCCTGCTGGCCGAACTGGCCTCCCGGGCACGCAAGGCGGGCCATGCGCTGGCCATTTCCGGCGCGCCGGCCGGCTTCAACGAGCTGAGCGCGGCCTACCGGCTGTCGCCCGACCTGGACTTCAACGCTACTTCTGCTGCGAGCTGACATGAACGTCGTACGCACTTTCCCCCTGATCCTCCTGGCCACCGCCCTGACCGCCTGTGCCGGCAAGCCCGCGCGCAGCGATGCACTGGTCGCCAGCACCGTGGTCGCGCCCGGCCCTGCTGCCGAAGCGCCGGCCGCAACGGCCGATACCGGCGTGGTCGGTACTGCTCCGGTCGCTGCCGTGGCCAACCCGGCGACGCCTGCCGCTGCGGCGCCGACAGCTGCGCCGCAGGGCGCAGAGGCCAGCCCACCGACGACCGCAGCATCCTCCGCCGCCAGCGACGATGATTTCGACGCCCTGTACGGTGGTACCGGCGACACCGGCAGTGCGGCCGCCTATGACCCGTGGGAACCGTTCAACCGCAAGGTGCACAAGTTCAACAACGCGGTCGACCGTGGCATCGCCCGCCCGCTGGCCACGGCCTACACCCACGTGGTGCCACGCTTCGCGCGTACCGGCGTCAGCAACTTCTTCAGCAATCTGCGCGCACCGGTGACCATCACCAACCAGCTGCTGCAGGGCCGCGGTGCCGATGCGTGGGACAGCCTCGGCCGCTTCCTGATGAACAGCACGCTGGGCATCGGTGGCCTGTTCGATCCGGCCAGCAAGGCGATGGTGCCGCGTCGCAATGAAGATTTCGGCCAGACCCTGGGTGCCTGGGGCTGGCGTCGTTCGCGCTACGTGGAACTGCCGTTCTTCGGCCCGCGTACCGTGCGCGATGTGTTCGGCCTGGCCGGTGACATCCCGTTGTCGCCGATCCGCCGCATCGAGGAAGACAAGGTCCGCATCGGCCTGCAGGGCCTGCAGCTGGTCGACACCCGCGCACAGCTGCTGGCGATCGATGATCTGCGCGACACCGCCGTGGACGAGTACTCGCTGGTGCGCGATGCGTGGATGCAGCGCCGCAACTACCAGATCGAGAACGACCTGCGCAGCAAGCGCGACCGCGGCCATGACGATGCCAATTCGCCGATCCCCGTGGATGCGATGCCGATGCCGAACTGGAGCAACTGATCGCTGCAACCCGTGCATGAAAAAACCCCGCCTCGGCGGGGTTTTTCTTTTCCGGCAGGTGCCAACCCGGATTGGCACGCTTTGCTCAGGCCACCAGCGCGGCCTCGATGGCGTCGCGCAGGCGCACGTCATCGGCCGCCACGTCCGGGGCAAAGCGTGCAATCACCTTGCCATCACGGCCGACCAGGAACTTCTCGAAGTTCCACAGCACCGCCGGTGCCGGATGGATCGGGATCTCCTTGCTGGCCAGGCGCTCGCGCAGCGGGCCTTCGCCGATCGACTGCGGCTGCGCGGCGGTCAGCTGCTGGTACAGCAGGTGGGTGTCCTCGCCAGCCACGCTGATCTTGGAGAACATCGGGAAACTGACGTCGTAGGTGAGCTGGCAGAACTGCTGGATCTCCGCCTCGCTGCCCGGCTCCTGGCCAAGGAAGTTGTTGGCGGGGAAGCCCAGCACTTCCAGGCCCTGCGCATGCTTTTCCGCATACAGCGCCTGCAGGCCTTCGTACTGCGGGGTCAGGCCGCACTTGGAGGCGACGTTGACCAGCAGCAGCACCTTGCCCTGGTAGTCGGCAAGCGAGGACGGCTGGCCGTCGATGGTGGTGAGGGGAATGTCCTGGATCGGGGTGCTCACGCGGGGCTCCGGCTACGGCGGGAATGGCCCACCAGCATAGCGCCGCGCGCGCTGTTGTAGAGCCGAACCCATGCTCGGCTGATGGCATGGCAGCCGAGCATGGGCTCGGCTCTACAGGACATCCTCAATCCACGCAGATCGTACCCTGCGCCTTGCCGTCATCGATACGCTGGCGGCAACCGAAGTTCTGGCTGGCATCACGCTGGCAGGTACCGGACGCCACATCACCGGCCACTGCCTCGCCTGCGGCCAGGCACTGGCCCGTGCAGTCGCTTTTGCGGCTGCAGGCCTTGCCGGCGTCGGCATAGGGAATCACGCATTGCTCGCGCTGCAGCCGGCCGAGCCGCTGCAGGGTGCCACCGGCGGCCTGGCAGTCGACGTCGCGTGCTTCGCGGTAGGCCTCGACCGCTTCGGGGGTGCTGGAGGCGGTCTGCGTGGTCGTGCCCACGGTCGTTGGCGCGCTGCCGCAGGCGGCGAGCAGCGCGGTCAGGACAAGGCTGGTGAAGCGGGGCAGGCGCATGGCGGTACCTGGTCGAAGCGGACAGGCCGCCAGCATACCCATCGGCGATGCAGGCGGCGTGTCAGCGTGGCTCAGGCCTCGTCGCCCTCGCCGTCACTGCCTTCCTCCTCGGCCACCGCATCACCCTCGGCCAGGTCGCCGAGCAGCGACTGCGCCTGTTCGGACGCCAGCGACTCCACGCCACGCAGGCGGCGTTCGATGGTGCGGGTCTTGCGGCTGGCCTCGCCGATGCTGCGGCCAACGGTAGTGATCTGCTTCTCGGCCTTTTCCAGGATGCCGGCGAACTTGCCGAACTCGCTCTTGACCGCACCCAGCAGGCTCCACACTTCGCTGGATCGCTTTTCAATGGCCAGCGTGCGAAAGCCCATCTGCAGGCTGTTGAGCAACGCAGTGACCGTGGTCGGTCCGGCCACCACCACACGGTGCTCGCGCTGCAGCAGGTCAACCAGGCCCGGGCGCCGGATCACCTCGGCATACAGGCCTTCGGTGGGCAGGAACATCACCGCGAAGTCCGTGGTGTGCGGTGGCACGATGTACTTGTCGCAGATCGACTTGGCCTGCACGCGCACCGCGCGCTCCAGCTGGATGCCCTGCAGGCGCACGCCTTCGGCATCGCCCTGTTCCTGTGCGTCCAGCAGGCGCTCGTAGTCCTCGCGCGGGAACTTGGAGTCGATCGGCAGCCACACCGGCGTGTCGTCGCTGCTGCGGCCCGGCAGGCGCACGGCGATATCGACCATCTCGCCACTATCCGGGCGCACCTTCACCGCACGCGCGTACTGCTCCTGGGTGAGCGTCTGCTCGAGGATGTTCTCCAGCTGTACTTCACCCCAGCTGCCACGGTTCTTGACGTTGGTCAGCACGCGCTTGAGGTCGCCCACGCCGGTGGCCAGCTGCTGCATCTCGCCGAGGCCACGCTGCACCTGTTCCAGGCGCTCGGAGACGAGCTTGAAGGAATTGCCCAATCGCGTTTCCAGCGTCGACTGCAGCTTCTCGTCCACGGTGTGGCGC
The DNA here is from genome assembly GCF_037079935.1 of Stenotrophomonas maltophilia group sp. Smal12. Classification (NCBI taxonomy): domain Bacteria; kingdom Pseudomonadati; phylum Pseudomonadota; class Gammaproteobacteria; order Lysobacterales; family Lysobacteraceae; genus Stenotrophomonas; species Stenotrophomonas maltophilia group sp. Smal12. The sequence goes on from NZ_JBAWUK010000028.1 coordinate 21,289, forward strand.
ATCTGCTCCAGCTTCTGCGCGTTGTCGTTCTGCAGCGCGCGCAGCTGTTCCTCCAGCGTGGCACGCATCTCGGCGATGCGCTGCTCGTTGCGCTGTGTCAGTTCCTGCAGGCGCAGGCCCAGACTGTCGGTCAGGCGCTGCTGCGACAGCGCGCCCTCCTCGCGGCCCTTGCGTGCATCGTCCACCAGGGTCTGGCGCAGCGCCCCGAGCTGGGTATCGGTGCGCGCAGTGAGCTCCTGCAGCTGCTGGCCAAACGCATGGATGCGTGCCTCCTGCTGCTGGCCGAAGGTCTCCAGCTGGCCGCGCAGTTCCTGCAGCCGCTGCCCCATCAATGCTGCGCCGCGCTGCTGGCTATCGGCCACTTCAGCGCGCGCTTTGCGGGCATCTTCGCCCAGCGCTTCGCGCAGCAGGTCCAGGCGCTGATCGGTGCGGGTGGACAGATCGGTCAACGCGCGGGCGAAGCCATCGAGCTGTTCGCGCAGTTCGCTGCGCCCGGCGCGCGCCTCCTCGCGCACGGCCTGTTCCAGGCGGTCATGCGGCGGGCGGCGCAGCAGGGCGACCAGCTGCAGGATGAGCACGGCCAATAGAAGGCCGGCAATGAGCAGGTATTCGGTTTGCATGGGGCAAGTGTAGGCTGGCCGAGTCTCAGCTGCTGCGTCAGGACCATGCTCGCTCTGTACGGAAAGCCGACCTCCATCAACGTGCGCAAGGTGCTGTGGCTGTTCGCCGGCCTCGACCTGCCACTCCAACACGAGCCAGAACCACCGGCGGACCTGCTGGCCACGTTGAATCCGAACCGGCAGGTGCCGGTCCTGCGCGATGGCGGCTTCGTGCTGTGGGAATCGAACAGCATCTGCCGCTACCTGGCCGTACGTGCTGGCCGTGATGACCTGCTGCCCGGCACGGCGCAGGGCCGCGCCCGGGTCGAGCAGTGGATGGACTGGCAGGCCAGCGACCTCAACAGCGCCTGGCGGCACGTGTTCATGGCGCGCGTGCGGCGGCACCCGGACTACCCGGACGATGCCCGCGCCGAGGCCAGCCTGGCGCAGTGGAACCACTTGATGGGCGTACTCGACACACAATTGGCCGGTGGCCACTGCCACGTGACGGGCAACGCCTTCACCCTGGCCGACATCGTGCTCGGGCTATCGGCCCAGCGCTGGCGCAGCACGCCCGGCAACAAGCCCGTGCTGCCACACCTCTCGGCGTGGTTCGAACGGCTGCGCGAGCAGCCCGGTTTCGCCACCCACGTCGACAACGGCGTGGCCTGAGGGGAGGTGCCGGCCGCTGTTAGCAGGTGTCGACCTGGGTCGACACGGTGGATCCATGCCATTCGTGGATGAATCTCTGTAGAGCCGAGCCCATGCTCGGCTGAGCGGCGTGCGCTGACGGCAGCCGAGCGTGGGCTCGGTTCTACAGGAAAAACCGGGCCTTACCAGCCTTCCAGCACGATCTTGCCCTTGGCGCGCTGGCTTTCCAGCAGCGCGTGGGCGCGCCGCAGGTTGGCCGCGTCGATGCGCCCGAAGTGCTCGCCCAGGGTGGTCTGCAGCACGCCCGTATCGATCAGCTCGGCCACACGGTTCAACAGGTCGTGCTGGCGCTGCATGTCGGCGGTGCGGTACAGCGGCCGGGTGAACATCGACTCCCAGTGCAGTGACAGTGCCTTGCGCTTGAGCGCCATCACGTCCACCTGGCCCGGGTCATCGATCAGCCCCAGTTGGCCCTGCGGTGCCAGCAGTTCCACGATCTGCGCGTAGTACTGGTCGGAGTGGGTCAGGCTGGCGACATGCTGCACCTCGCTGATGCCGAGCCGCGCCAGTCCCTCGGCCAGCGGCAGGCTGTGGTCGATCACGTGGTGTGCCCCCATTGCGTACGTCCAGTCCTGGGTATCCGGGCGCGAGGCGGTGCCGATCACGGTCAGCCTGGTCAGCTTCCGTGCCAGCTGCACCAGGATCGAACCGACACCACCGGCAGCACCGATCACCAGCAGGGTCTGGCCTTCGCCACCACCCTCCGGGATGCGCAGGCGGTCGAACAGCAGCTCCCAGGCGGTGATTGCAGTCAGTGGCAACGCTGCGGCGGCGGCATCGTCGAGACTGGCCGGCTTGCGCCCGACGCTGCGCTCATCCACCAGCTGGTACTGCGCATTGCTGCCCGGGCGGTCGATGACGCCGGCGTAGTAGACCGCGTCGCCGGGCTGGAACAGGGTCACCTCGCTGCCCACCGCATCAACAATGCCGACCGCATCCCAGCCCAGCACGCGCGGGCCATCGGTGGCCACGCCGCGGCGGACCTTGGTGTCGACCGGGTTCACCGCCACCGCGCGTACCGCCACCCGCAGGTCACGCGGGCCGGGCTGCGGCAGTTCCAGTTCAATATCGATCAGGGCCTGGGCATCATCGATCGGCAGGCCGGCTTGGGTGTAGGCAATGGCGCGCATGGCAGCGGTCCAGTGGGGAAGGAGGCGACAGGTTGCGCCGCACGCGGTCCCTCGGAAAGGCGCAGAATCGGGCAGCACTTTCACTCTGGCGATGAAGATGATCCGCTTCGACGATCTGCAGCTGTTCGTCCGTACTGCCGCACTGGGCAGCTTCTCGCAGGCGGCCCGCGAAGCCGACCTGCTGCCGGGGCAGGTTGCTGCGGCGGTGGCGCGGCTGGAACGCGAGCTGGACCTGCGCCTGTTCGTGCGCACCACGCGCAGCCTGCGCCTGACCGGCGAGGGGGCGCTGTACCTGCCGTATGCGCAGGAGGTGCTGGCCACCCTGCGCGAGGGCCAGGCGCGCGTGCAGGGCGAAGACACCGAACTGCACGGCACCCTGCAGCTGTCGGCGCCGTCGGACTTCGGTCGAAATCTGCTGCTGCCCTGGCTGAGCGCCTTTCGCGCCGCGCACCCCCGGCTGCGCCTGCACCTGCGCCTGTCCGACGAAGTGGCCGACGTGTTCCGCGACCCGGTCGACGTGGCCATCCGCATCGGCCACTTCGACGACGCCAACTACGTCGCCCTGCCCCTGCTGGAAGGCAATCGGCGCATACTCGCGGCGTCGCCCGACTATCTGCAGCGGCGCGGCATGCCCACGCGCCTGGACGATCTGCGCGAGCATGATTGCCTGGTCTACCAGCTCAGTGGCCGCGCCTATGATCGCTGGTCGTTCGAGGTCGACGGGCGCCGCAGCGTGATTCCGGTGCGCGGCCCGTTGGTCTGCGATGACGCCGATGTGGTGCGGCGCTGGGCGGTGGCCGGCGAAGGCATCACCTACAAATCCTGGCTGGACCTGCGCGAGGATGTGCTCGCAGGGCGCCTGCAGCTGCTGCTCGATGGCATCGGCAGCCACATACCGTTGCAGCTGGTCTGCCCGCACCGCAAACAGTTCTCGCCGGCGGTGCGGCAGCTGCACGCGCAGCTGCGCCAGCACCTGCAACCTCTGCTGTCTGGCATGCCCGAGGGTCCTGCCGGCCCCCTGTCGCCAGTCCCGGCGCTGGCCGACAATGGCGGCCCCCCGTAAGAGAGAACGCCGCCATGCCGTGGATGGGCATCCAGGACCTGTGGACGTTTCTGGTCGCCGTGCTGGTGTTTCTCGCCCTGCCCGGCCCCGGTACCTTCACCCTGCTGACCGCCACCGGCCGTGGTGGCGTGCGCGGCGGTTACACCGCACTGGCCGGCCTGCTGGTCGGCGACCAGATCCTGATGTGGCTGGCGCTGGCCGGTGTGGCCGCACTGCTGAAGGCCAACCCACTGGTGTTCCACGCCGTGCAGTACCTGGGTGCGGCCTACCTGGTGTGGGTCGGCATCAGCCTGCTGCGCACACCGAAACACGAGGGTGGTGACGCCGGCCCGATCCGCATGCAGCCGGGCCGCTACTTCCAGCAGGCGATCCTGGTCAGCCTGCTCAACCCGAAGGCGATCCTGTTCTACATGGCCTTCCTGCCGTTGTTCATCGATCCCAAGGCACACCAGGGCATCGCCACCTTCGCGGCACTGGCCGGGATCATCCTGGTGGTCAGCATCGCCTACTGCTCGATGCTGATCGGTGTGGGCAACCTGGCCCGTCGCCGGTTGATCCAGCACCCGCGGATCAGCGACGCGCTGCGCCGCGTGGCCGGCCTGTTCCTGGTGGGGTTTGGCATCCGGTTGGGGCTGAACGGATGAACGGGCGGCTGCCGCTGCTCGGCCTGGCCCTGCTGTTCGCCGGCACCGCCTCTGGCGCCACCGTACAGGACCATCGTTGCCTGACCGGCGGTCGCAACGGCAGCATCCACCTGGAATGGCGCTGGCTGGAGGACGGACAGTCCGACGTGCGCTACGCCGGCCAGCGCAAGCGCCTGCCCCTGCGCCGGATCTCGATGGAAACCACGGTGCTGGCCGAAGATCGCCCGTACCAGTTTGACAGCGTCTGGGAAGAGCGCATCGATGGCCGCCTCAACGGCCGCTACCTGTTGAGCACTCAGGGCGCGCTGGTGCTGGATCTGCGTTACGAACGCGCCCGCGACGGCCACAGCACGACCTTCCACGACGACCCCGAAGCTTGGCAGGAGGATGGCTGCCATTGGCCGCGATCACCCTGACCCTCGGTTTGCCCTGCCAGCTGGACGATCGTAGGACGAGTTCGATTTGTTGCTCAGATTGTGCTGATTTCGTCATCATTGACGGCGTTCAGCCTCCATCAGCGACGCATCCAACCCGGGTATGACCCCCGTCAGTGGTAATGCTGCGCTGCGTTCGGTCACACTCGGGAACTTGTCGTTTCCAGTCACCCCTTCCGAGGCCTGCATGTCCCTGTTCCGGCGCAAGTCCCTAGATTCCGTCACCGTCCACGAAGCCGGCAGGCGCCTGATCCCGACGCTCAGCTGGCCGCACCTGATCGCGCTGGGCATCGGCGCCATCGTCGGTACCGGCATCTATACGCTGATCGGCGTGGGTGCCAACCTGGCCGGCCCGGCCGTGCTGATCTCCTTCGCCATCGCCGGTGCGGTCTGCGCCTGCGCGGCGCTGTCCTACGCCGAGCTGTCGACGATGATGCCGGCCGCCGGCAGTGCCTACACCTACAGTTACAGCGCACTGGGCGAGGTGTTTGCCTGGGTGGTGGGCTGGAGCCTGATCCTGGAGTACTCGCTGGTGGTGAGTACGGTGGCGGTGGGCTGGTCCGGCTACTTCGTCGGCTTCCTCGAATGGGTCCACACCCAGTTCGGCTGGAACGTACACCTGCCGGCCTGGCTGGCAGCCGGCCCGCATGTGGAAGGCGGAATGATCAACCTGCCGGCGATCATCATCACCTGGCTGGTGGCCGGCATGCTGATGGCCGGCACCAAGGAGAGCGCCACCCTCAATGCCATCCTGGTGGTGTTCAAGCTGATCGCGCTGGCCATCTTCGTGGCCGTGGCCCTGCCCGCCTTCGACAGCGCCAACCTGCAGCCGTTCATGCCGTACGGCTTTGCCAAGTCGATGGGCCCCGATGGCGTCGAGCACGGCGTGATGGCGGCGGCAGCGATCATCTTCTTCGCCTTCTACGGCTTCGATGCAATCTCCACCGCCGCCGAGGAGACCAAGAACCCGGGCCGCGACCTGTCGATCGGCATCATCGGTTCGATGATCGGCTGCACCATCGTCTACGTGCTGGTGGCGCTGGCGGCCGTCGGTGCGATGAGCTACGCGGTGTTCGGCCACAGCGCCGAGCCGCTGGCGCTGATCATGCGCCAGCTGGGCCATCCGACCGCGGCAATGGTGATCGGCGTGATCGCGATCATCGCCCTGCCGACCGTGCTGCTGGCCTTCCTGTACGGCCAGAGCCGCATCTTCTTCGTGATGAGTCGCGATGGCCTGCTGCCGCGTGGCCTGTCCAAGGTCAACGCACGTACCGGCACGCCGGTGGCGACCACGTTGTTCACTGCGGTCGTGGTGTCGGCGCTGGCCGGCGTGGCGCGCCTGGACGAGATCGCCGCACTGGCCAACGCCGGTACCCTTGCCGCGTTCACTGCGGTGGGTGTCTGCCTGGTGGTGCTGCGCCTGCGCGAGCCGAACCGCGAGCGCACCTTCCGCACGCCGCTGGCTTTCGTGGTCGGCCCGCTGGCTGCACTGGGCTGCATCTACCTGTTCATCAGCCTGCCGCACACCACTCAGCTGTACTTCCTGCTGTGGAACGTGGCCGGCCTGGTGTTGTACTTCCTGTACAGCCGCCGCCACGCACTGATCGCGAAGTAACCGGCTCGCCGGTAGTGGGGGGGGGGGGGGGGGGGCCCCCCGGGCCTGCGTCTCCCTCCAAGTCCGGCCCCCGCCCGCCGACACCGCCCGCGCCCCCAACGCCACCCCCGTGGGGCGTTTATAATCTACTCGCCACCCGCACCCCACGCTCGGCCCCCCCCGCCTCCCCACCCAAAAAATATATCAATTATTGCCCACATTCCAACCC
>NZ_JBAWUK010000028.1:27702-61528 GCF_037079935.1 Stenotrophomonas maltophilia group sp. Smal12
CGGCGGGCCGGAACCGCCCAGGGTGTCGTTAGCAGCAAGGCCGCCCGGGGCCCGGCACTACCGCAGGGCGCTTCAACCGCCCTGCTTTGCGGCGTAATCCTGCGCCTGGCGCATCACCCGCAGCAGGTTGCCGCCCCAGATGCCGGCAATCTGCTTCTCGGTATAGCCCTTGCGCAGCAGCCACGCGGTGATCTTCGGCAGCTGGCTGACATCGGGCAGGTCACTCAGTCCGCCACCACCATCCCAGTCCAGGCCGATGCCCACATGTTCCGGGCCGACCACCGTGAGGATGTGCTCGAAGTGGGCGAAGAAGTCGTCCAGGCTGGCGTGGCGCACCGGGTGCTCGTGGTCCAGCGCCTGCTCGGCCTTCAGCAGCGCAACACCCTGCTCGATGCCCATGCCTTCCCAGCCGCCCAGCTGCTTGCTCAGCGCTTCCTCGGCCTGCTTGCGCTCGGGTGTCTTCGCCGTATCGATCAGGTAGCCGCCATAGGCGTTCACCTGGATCACGCCACCGGCCTTGGCCAGTTTGCGCAGGCGCGCATCGTCGAGATTGCGCGGATGGTCATAGACCGCCTTGGCCGAGCTGTGCGACAGCACGAACGGCACCGGCATCATTGCCAGCAGGTCGTCGAACACCGCGTCCGAGGCGTGTGACTGGTCGATCACGATGCCCAGCTTCACCGCCTGCCGCACCAGCTCCTTGCCGGCCGGGCTAAGCCCTTTCCATTCCGCGCCCTTGGGATCGGTGGCCGAATCGGCGAACTCGTTGTTGGCGAAGTGCACGGTGCTGAGCAGGCGCAGGCCGGCGCGGTGATAGAACGACAGCAGGCTGGGGTCGGCCACCAGCGGGCTGGCGTTTTCCATGCTGATGTAGACCACGCGCTTGCCGGCAGCCTTGATCCGCGCTGCGTCATCGGCGGTCAGCGCCAGCGCGAAGCGCTCGGGATTGGCCGCCAGCATCTCGCGGATCTGCATCAATCGCTGCAGCCCATGGTCACGCTCGGCCAGATGCGCGGCGGCGCTGCGGTCGCCCTGATCGGTGTAGATCGCCCAGAAGCCGCCGTCCAGCGCGCCTTCGACCATGCGCGGGTAGTCGACCTGCGAAAGGGCGTTGCGGTCGTGGCGTTGCTCGATGTCGAAACCGCTGCGACCAAAGTTGGCCGGCGTATCGAGGTGGCTGTCGAGGGTGACCAGGCGCTGCTGCAGCGCCTTGGCGCGGGCCAGCTCCTGCGCGCTGAACTCGATGGCGTGGACGGACAGCGGCGCGCACAGCGCCAGGGCGAGCACGACGGACAGGTGGCGCAACGAAGGCATGGGCTCTCACCGGCATGGGGAAGAGCCCGACCATAGCGCCGTGGCCGCGCATTGGGTAGCGCCGGGCCACGCCCCCTGAACAGCGGGGCGCCGTTTTCACGAACGCATCGCAATGCGCGGAAAGCTGACCGCCGGGCAGTGGACATGATTCATGCCCGGCGAACGCAGAAGCCGACCGTCAATCCACCACGCGGCAGAACACGGCCTTGAGGTAACGCGATTCCTGCACGTGGGCCATGAACGGATGGTCCGGACCAGCGCCGGCCACCTTCAGGATCTGGATCGTGCGGCCGGAGAAATAGGCCGCACGGCGCAGCATGTCGAGGAACTGGTCCTCGGCCACCAGGCCGGTGCAGGAGAAGGTGGCGAACAGGCCGCCCGGCTTGACCACGCCCAGCGCCAGCTTGTTCATGTCCAGGTACTTCTTCAGCGCGGTGATGACCTGGTCGCGGTCGCGGGTCATCTTCGCCGGGTCCAGGATCACCACGTCGTACTGCTCGCCACGGTTGGCGGCGTCGCGCAGCCACGGGAAGATGTCGGACTGGATGAACTTCGGACGCACGTTGTTCAGGCGCGAATTGCCCTTGGCGATCTGGATCACGTCCTCGTCGATGTCGATGCCGATCACTTCCGAAGCACCACGCGCCGCCGCGTACACGGCAAAACCGCCGGTGTTGCAGCACAGGTCGAGCACGCTCTTGCCTTCCACCTGCTGGCTCAGCCACTCGCGGTTCTCGCGCTGGTCGGCGAAGAAACCGGTCTTGTGCGCACCGGCCGGGTCGGCGCGGAACTTGATGCCGTACTCGGTGATCACCGACGCTTCGGTGGTGGTGTTGCCGTGGAAGTCGAAGCTTTCCTGCTTCTGCACGTGCTCGTCGGCGAAGCTGTGGAAGCGGCAGCCGGGGAACTGCTCGCGCAGCGCATCGTAGATCCATTCGCGGTGGCGGAACATGCCGGCAGCGAAGAACTCGACCACCACGAGGTCGCCGTAGCGGTCCACCACCAGGCCGGACAGGCCGTCGCCTTCACTGTGCACGACGCGCCAGGCATCGGACACCGTATCGAGCTTCAGCACCTCACGGCGCAGCGACACTGCCTGGGCGATCTTGCGCGAGAACCAGCCGGCATCCACCGGTACGTTCTGGTCGGTTTCAAGGATGCGCACGGCAATGCGCGAGTGCCCGTTGTAGAACCCGCGGCCAATGAACTCGCCATCGATGCCGACCACGTCGACGATGGAACCGGGCTTGGGCCGGACGGTCGGCTTCTCGACCAGTTTCTGGAAGATCCACGGGTGGCTGGAGCGCCACGCATTCTTGAGGCGGACAATCGGAAGGGGGGTATTCATCCACCCATTGTAAACCGGGCGCCGGGGTCGGATCCCCGCAGGGGCTCTGACCCCGGCAAACCGGCATTTGACGGCGGCGGGGCCAGACGGCAGAATCGGCGCCAGAAGGGGAGTAGCTCCCAGACGTTGTCGCCGTCATTTCGAGCCCGCAGGCTCCGGTGCAACGGTAGTTCCGGCCGACTGGAACTGCGAGCGAGACCTTCGCCGTACTGGCGAAGCTCTGTCCCTGGATCCCCTCCCGATCCTCCGTTGCAGATCCTCGCCGTCCGGCCTGGCATTCATCTTTCCAACGGACATTCCCAATGCAGACGATCGGTAACGTGTGGTTGTGGGGCGGCTTCGCAGCGGTGGTGGTCATCGCCCTGCTGGTCGACCTCGTGTTGATGCGCCATGGTGGACCGCACAAGGTCACCTTCAAGGAGGCCCTGTGGTGGTCCATCGGCTGGGTCGCGCTGGCCCTGCTGTTCAACGCCGGCCTCTGGTACTACCTGAATGAGACCGCCGGCCAGGTCGTGGCCAACAAGGTCGGCCTCGAGTTCCTGACCGGCTACCTGGTCGAGAAGGCGCTGGCGGTCGACAACATCTTTGTCTTCCTGATGATCATGAGCTACTTCGCGGTGCCGGAAGAGCAGCGCCAGAAGGTGCTGATCATCGGCATCCTGGGTGCGATCGTGCTGCGTACGATCATGATCTTCGCCGGTAGCGTGCTGATCAGCCAGTTCCATTGGCTGCTCTACGTGTTTGGCGCCTTCCTGCTTTTCACCGGCTGGAAGATGTGGTTCGCCGCCGGCCAGGAGCCGGACCTGGAGACCAGTCCGGCCCTGCGCTGGATGCGCAAGCACCTGCGCCTGCTGCCGGACTACGCCGGCAACGCGCTGAGCGTGAAGCGTGATGGCGTGCGCTGGTTCACCCCGCTGTTCGCGGTGCTGATCCTGATTGCGGTCACCGACGTGATCTTCGCCGTGGACAGCATCCCGGCAATCTTCGCGATCACCACCGACCCGTTCATCGTGCTCACCTCCAACGTGTTCGCGGTGCTGGGCCTGCGCGCGATGTTCTTCCTGCTGGCCGGCATGGCCGACCGCTTCCACCTGCTGCCGTACGGCCTGGCGCTGGTACTGGGCTTCATCGGCATCAAGATGATGATCATCGATCTGTTCAAGATCCCGACCCCGGTCTCGCTGGGCGTGGTCGCGGTGATCATCGCCGCCACCGTGGTGCTGAGCCTGAAGTACCCGCCGAAGGAAGGCGAAGGCCAGGCCTGAGCCTGACCCGTTGAACGGTGCGGCCGGTGGGATTGTCCCGCCGGCCGCCTCCACTCTCCCGTTACGGTGGCCTTGGTTTCGCGCCAGTCACCGCCATTGCTGAGGTATGGACAACAACGCGCCCCTGCCCGCCGACGACGTGCCGGCCCCCCGCAATGATCGCTCGCGCATCCTGCGGGCGTTCAATGTCAGCCTGGCCGCCGTGCTGGTGCTGGTGGCCGTGTTCGCCCTGCAGGGCACGTTCGACTGGCGACCGTGGGCGGTCGCACCGCTGGAAGCCAAGGGCCTGCTCGGCCTGATCGGCGGCCCGATGCTGCATGCCTCGGTCGAGCACATCGCCGCCAACAGCATCGCGATCCTGATCCTCGGCACCCTCGCCGGCAGCGTGTATCCGAAGGCCACCGTACGCGCGCTGCCCCTGCTGTGGCTGGGTTCGGGCCTCGGCGCATGGATGCTGGGCAATCCGGGCAGCGTGCACCTGGGCGCCAGTGGCGTGACCCACGGCCTGATGTTCCTGCTGGCCAGCCTCGGCCTGCTGCGCCGCGACCGTGCGGCGATCGCCACCGGTCTGATCGGCATGCTGTTCTACGGCGGCATGCTGATGACCATCCTGCCGCACGCCGATGGTGTGTCCTGGCAGTCGCACATGGGCGGCGCCTTCGCCGGCATCATCGCCGCGCTGCTGTTCCGCAACGCCGACCCACTGCCGCCGCGCCAGCGCTACAGCTGGGAAGACGAAGAAGACGAGGCTGAGCCGCTGTCCGACGACGAACTGGAGCCGCCGTCACCGCAGCGCGTGCCGGTACTGTGGCAGCCGCGCGAGGGCCAGGACTACGTGGTGATCCCGTTCCGCCGCCCGGACGAACCGCGCGGTTGAGGTGAGGGTGGTACCGGCCGCTGGCCGGCAACCTCATGAACCTTCGTTGGCAGTCCTTGCGTTGCCGGCCAGCGGCCGGCACTACCAGGAGAATCAGTTCCCCGCCGCGCCCATCCCATCCACCGCTTGCCGGCCGAGCGCCGGGTCATCGGTGAAGAACGCATCGATGCCCGTCGCCAGGTAAGCCCGCATCTCGGCGATCGATCCCTCGGCATTGCGCGCGCTGTCGGCACCCTGGCGCAGGTTGCTGGGCTGGAAGTGGTTTTCCGGGCGGAAGGTGTACGGAATCACCATCAGGCCCGCCGCGTGCGCGTCGCGCACCAGCGAGGTGGGCGTACCCAGTACTCCCTGGGCGTCGAGCGGAATGATCGAGCGCAGCTCAGGACCAATGCTGTCGGCGTAGCTGGCGATGTCCTTCAGCCCGGCCGGCGTCATCATCTGCGCGTAGGTCAGCGTGCCGCCGGCCTTGGCGATATCGGCCGGCCGGGTATCGCCCTTCCACAGCAGCTGCAGCAGGCGGATGTTGCTGCCACGGCCGATCTTTTCGCGCAGGTAGCGCAGGTTGGCGGTCTCGAACGACTGGATGGTGACCGGGCCGACGTTGGTATAGGCATTGCCACGCAGCGCGGCCAGCAGCTTGTCTTCCATCGGCAGGCCGATGGACTGGAAGTAGGTGGGGTGCTTGATCTCCGGCACCAGGCCAATGCCGCGGTTGGCACGGCCGGCCTGCTGCACCAGGAAGGCCAGGATCTCGTCCAGGCTGGCGATGCGGAACTGGCCGTCGTAGGCGGTGCTGCGCAGCTCCGGCAGGCGCTCGCGCGTGTACAGCGTCTTCAGCTCGGCCAGGGTGAAGTCTTCGGTGAACCAGCCGTCGACCTTCTGACCGTCGATCACCTTGCTCGTGCGGCGGCTGGCGAACTCCGGATGCGAGGCGACGTCGGTGGTGCCGCCGATCTCGTTCTCGTGGCGGGCCACCATCACCCCGTCCCTGGTCATCACCAGGTCCGGTTCGATGTAGTCGGCGCCATCGGCGATGGCCTGTGCGTAGGCCGCCAAGGTGTGCTCGGGCAGCAGCGCGCTTGCGCCGCGGTGGCCGTAGACCGACACCTTGGGCGCGGCCGGGGTGGAGGATTCAGCACTCATGGCCACCGATGGTGCCACGGCCAGCGACAACAGCAACGCACAACCCCACGACTTCACTGCGACTTCCCCAAGCGGTATGTGATGGCTGTCAGTATGCGGCGGCAATGTGACAGGTGGGGGAAGGGGGGAGAGCGCATGCCGGCAGGGGCTCCGATCTGACCGCCGCCACTCTTCAAACAATTCTGATTGAAGCGCTGTAAGGCCCGCGACTAGCCTCGAATGACCAAAAGCGGGTTGTCAGGGGCAGATCATGGAACAACCGATGTACATGCCGATCCTCAAATGGCGACAGGGTGAGTATCTCGCGGTGGGTCGTACCAACGAAGGAATCAAGGATGGGATCTATCCTCTGTTCGAGATCCCTATCGAGCAGTGGGACTTCGAGAACGATGCGCCGGCCAAGTCACTCGATGACCACCTGAAGAATGTGGGCAGACGTCTGAGCAGTAACTGGAAGTCGCGCCGCTGCCTGTTTGATTCGCCCTATCTTGCTGGGGACGACACCATGGCGGACGGCCAGCATCATCTGGAGCGGATCTTCGACCTCATTCGCACCGCGGGATGCCAGGCCATTCCCGTTACCGGCATTGACCGGCACGTCGACTACCAACAGGCGGTGGCACGCATTGTCGCACGCGATGATCGTGGCTGCGGATTGCGGCTCGTACCGGATGATCTTGAAGGAGGACGCCTTGCTCGGATCTCTGGGCTGCTGAGACTGTTGGGAGTGGTATCTGGTCAGGTGGATCTGATCCTCGACAGCTCGGCCGACGTCGCCGACTCACCCACGCTGCAGGCATCGACTTGGCAGGCATGGATTGCGGCGGTTCCGGATCTGGCCGACTGGAGATCAATCACCATCGTAGGAGGCAGTTTTCCTGCCAGTCTGAGCCCCTCTTCGAGCTATCGCCCACATGGCGATGTGAATCGCCGGGAATGGCGCGCGTACACGCGGCTAGCCGGCATGCATTCTGGACGGATGCCGTGGTTTGGTGACTATGGCTGCGCTTCCCCGCAGACGGAACTGATGGATCCGCGCCTGTTCGACCCCAACGCCAAGATCAAGTACACGATCGATGATCAGTGGCGGATTGTTGTGGGTACCCAGATCAAGCGCAATGGCCGCGACCAGTACCGTGATCTGTGCAGGCACCTGGTCTCCGATCTGCCGGTGGTCTTCATGGGGCGCGGCTACAGCTGGGGCGATGCGTACATCGAAGACTGCGCAAACAGTGTCACCAGTACCGGGGGAAGCTCGACCTGGCCAACGGTGGCGACCAACCACCATATGACTAAGGTTGTTCGCGACCTCGCCAGTCTGACCGGCGCTTCAACTGTTCCCTGACCAGCGCACGGATTTCCGCAAGACTGTAGAGCTCCGACAGACGTTCACATAGCGCTGCGCGGTTGCCGCGCAGCGCTGATCTTTCCGGCGTCCGCCTGCCGATCAGAGCAGAAATTTCATCGCGCCAGAGCAGTGCTGCGACGGCCGTCGCGCTCACTGATGGATTGAGTTTTGCAGGCCGCACTAGTTCTAGCCTCACTGCGTTGCGCGCTCCACGTGATGCCAGCCTGATCCCCCACCAAGCAGGCAACCTCTCCAATGCATGGTCCAGGTGGCGCTGACCCACCACGATCGTCGCCTTGTCGAGGACATCGGAGTAGAACTGCTGCTGCAACGGGAGTCTCCGCAGCGTGTCGACATCACTCTTGATCTCGTAGCCGTGCAGGTGGCCATTGATGACACATACATCGACACGGCAGGCGCCGCGCGCAAGCCCCATTTCCTCCACCACAAGCGTGTTTGGATTTGCGACATGCTCAGCAATGACCTTGCCCAGCAGAGCTGATCGCACGTCACTGTCGGTAATCGGGTTCATGGCGGGATGATATCAAGGAGGTGTCGCGCACAGGTTTGAAACCCATTGCCGCCAGTCATGGGCAAGCTAGACGATCAGAGCGTCTTCGGGGATGTGACCCCGTGTTACTTGCCGATGCAGAAACTGGAGAAGATCCTTCCCAGCAGATCATCGGCACTCATCTGCCCGGTGATCTCGCCCAGTGCGTCATGGGCCAGCCGCAGTTCCTCGGCGGCCAGTTCCAGGTGCTCATTCGCCAGCTCGCCATCGGCGCGCTGCGCGTGTTCCTGCGCTCGCTCGATGGCATGCACATGGCGCGTGCGCGCGGAGAACTCGCCGTCCACCTGCTCCCCTGCCCCGCCCGAGGCAATCGAACGCAGGCGCGCATGCAGGTCGTCCAGCCCGGCGCCAGTGGCTGCCGAAACGAACACGCGGTCCGGGTCGTCCAGCGCCGGCAGCACACCGAGCAGGTCCGACTTGTTGTGGATGTAGATCTTGTGCGGCACCGCTGCCACGGCATCACCCAGCGCCGCCTGCCCGGCCGCCGGATCGCGCGCATCCAGCACGATCAGCGCCAGGTCGGTGCGCTCGATTTCCACGTGCGCGCGGCGCATGCCTTCGCGTTCGATGGCATCGCCGCCGTCGCGCAGGCCGGCGGTGTCGACCAGGGTCAGCTCCAGGCCATCCAGGCGGATGGTCTCGCGCAACGTGTCTCGGGTGGTGCCGGCGATGTCGGTAACGATGGCGCGTTCGCTGCCGGCCAGCGCGTTCAGCAGTGAGCTCTTGCCGGCATTCGGCGGACCGATCAGCACGGCATGCAGGCCATCGCGCAGGCGGCGGCCACGTTCGGCGTCGCGGCGCAGCAGGGCCAGATCACTGCGCGCCTGTTCCAGGCCACGCCGCACCTGCGCGCCACCGAGGGTATCCAGCGGTTCGTCGGCGAAGTCGATGGCCGCTTCCACGTGGATGCGCAGCAGCACCAGTTGCTCGATCACGGCGTCGATGCGCCGCGAGAACACACCATCCAGCGAACGTCGCGCGGCGCGTGCGGCGCGGTTGTCGCCGGCCGCGATCAGGTCGGCGATGGCCTCGGCCTGGGCCAGGTCGAGCTTGCCGTTGAGGAACGCGCGTTCGCTGAACTCGCCCGGCCGCGCCTGGCGCGCACCGAGCGCGATGCAGCGCGCGACCAGTTGCTGCAGCAGGACCGGACTGCCGTGGCCCTGCAGTTCCACCACCTCTTCGCCGGTGAAGCTGTTCGGTGCCGGGAACCACAGCACGATGCCATCGTCGATGACCTCGCCATCGGAGTCGCGCAGGCGTGCGTAGTGCGCATGGCGCGGGCGCAGTTCAGGCGCACCCAACGCGTTGGCGATGGCCGCGGCGCGCGGACCGGACAGGCGCAGCAGGCCGACACCGCCAGCGCCCGGAGCGCTGGCAATGGCCACGATGGTGTCGGTGCGGATCGTGTCGTTCATGGTTCAGAGTTTCTCCAGCTGCGCGCGTGCCTGCGCGGCACCACTGCCCTGCGGCTGCAGCGCCAGGTAGGTCGTGTAGGCCCGCTTCGCCTTGGCCTTGTCGCCGGCGTTGAAGTAGGCATCGCCCAGGTTGAGATAGGCCACCGCACGCGACGGATCGATCTTCAGCGTGTTCTCCAGCCAGCGCGCCGCTTCGACGTAGCGCTGCTGGCGGTAGTAGACGAAGCCGAGGTTGTTGGCGGCCTGGGCGAAGTCCGGACGCAGCTTCAGTGCCTCGGTGAACTGGGCTACCGCTTCGTCGTACTGCTTCTCGCGGTACAGCTGCAGGCCGCGGTCGTTGGCCTGCTGCGCGCGCTGGCGGTCGGACGCCGGGCCGGCGGAGGGCACTACCAGCTTGGCCTTGCCGCCCTGCAGGTCAGCCACCGTCACCGGTGCCTGGCTGCCCTTGGCCTCGCTGGCGGCATCCACCTTGTTGTTCAGCGCGATCGCATCGGCGGTCAGCTGGCGCGTATCGGCATTGAGGAATTCCTGGCTGTCCGGCACCTGGAACACGAACTCGCCGCCCTGCGAACCCGGCAGGCTGCCGAAGGCCGGGGTCTGGTGCGAAACGGCTGAGACGGCCGGCGCCACGTAGGCGGCCAGCTCGGTACCGGTGATCAGGCCATCGCCGTTGAGATCGCCCTTGCCAGCCAGCGCCTGCAGCAGCACCCAGGTGAATACCGAGTGGCCATTCGGGCCGGCATCGGCCACCTGCTGGTCGGCACCACCGGCGGTCAGCATCTGCCGCGCGCTGCGACGCGCGTTCTCGCGCAGGAACGACGACGACGACGGGCCGCCACGGGTCAGGCCCAGGCCGCTGTAGCAGGCATCCATCACGAACATCACATGCTTGGCCTGCATGCTTTCTGCAATGTTCTGGATGTCGGTCATCGCAATCGCGTCGGTGGCGAATTCCTTCGGATCCGAATCGACCGGGATGATGTAGCCGAGGTCGCGCCCGGAGGCGAGCTGGCGGGTCGCGCCATGGCCAGCGAAGAATACGAACACGCGGTCGTTCTTCCCGGTGCGGTCATCGGCCAGGCGGTCGTGGAACGCGGCCAGGATGTTGTTGCGCGTGGCCTGCTCGTTCTTCAGCACGATCACCTGCGAGGACGGGAAGCCGAACTGCCCGGTGAGGGTATCGGCCACCGCCTGCGCGTCATGGCTGGCGTATTCCAGCTTCGGCCATTTGGCGTAGTTGTCGATGCCGACCACGATCGCCCACGACTTCTCGTAGCCGGTGGTGACGGTCGCGGCACCGGTATCGCCCTTGCGCGCACGGGCGACAGTGAAGTCGCGGCCGTTCCAGCCGGCGAACTGGTAGCCATCGGCGATCAGCCGGTCGAGGATCTGCGGCAGTGCCTTCACTGCACGATCGTGGATATCGTGGAACAGGATGATGCCGCGCTGTTCCTTGTTCACCTGGTCCAGCACGCGCTGCACGATCGACTCTGGCACCGGGTCGGCCCAGTCCATCGAGTCGATGTTCCACATGATCGACTTCAGCCCGGCCTCGTTGAGCAGCTGCAGGCCTTCGGCATTGCGCGCACCATACGGGAAGCGGAACAGCGGCGCGCGCTTGCTTTCGACATCCTTCAGCAGCGTGTCGGTGTCCAGCACCTGCTGGCGCAGGGCGTCGCCGGTGGTGCGCGACAGCTGGGCGTGGGTCAGGCTGTGGTTGCCCACCGCATAGCCTTCTTCCATCAGGTTGCGGCTGATCTTCGCCATCGGGCCGAGGCTGACCTTGCCATCGGCCTCGACCTTGCCCAGGTTGCGGCCCACCTCGAAGAACACGCCCGGCACGTCGTAGCGCTTGAGGATGGCCACCACTTCATCGGTGTAGGCCTTGTGCGGGCCATCGTCGAAGGTCAGCACCACCGTCTTGGCCGGCAGGTCGCGGCCGAAGATCTCACGGTCGCTGTCCTTCATCGACATCGGATACGGCTCGATCACCCCGTAGTCGCGCAGGATCGCTTCACGGCTGTAGTCCTTGTGCAGGTGGGCGATGTAGTCGTCCCACTTCTCGCGCTTCAGTTCGATGGCGCGGGTGCGCTCGAAGCGGCTGAAGATGCGGGTCAGTTCCTGGTTGTAGTTGCGCTCGATCTCATCGAGCGCTTCCAGATCCTCACCGATGCGCTGGTGCAGCTTCACCGCCGGGAGCGAGGAATCGGTGCCGACCCGCTCATGCAGGTCACGCAGCACTTCACGGAAGGCCAGGCGATCGGCGTCGAACAGTTCGGGCGCAGACTCGATGTAGTCCAGCACCGTGCCGAGGGTGGCAAAGCGCTGCGGGCTGGAATCGCGCAGCAGGGTGTCGAACAGCGCGGCGATGGTCGTGCGCTGTTCCAGGCCATCATGGAACAGCTGCTGGCCCACACGCGTGGAGGTGCCGCGGTCGGCGGTCGACTGCTGCTCCTCGTCGGCCAGCAGCACGATGATCCGGCGGTAGCCATCGAGTTGCTTCTGCAGCGCGGCCAGCAACGGCGCGGCGGCCGGATCGGCAGCGGCGGCGGCCTGCGCGCTGGGCTGGGTGACCGTGCTCGCCGGCACCTTCGCGTCCTTGTCGCCACAGCCCGCTACGGCCAGGGTCAACAGCAGCGAGGGCAGGAACAGGCGGAACGACGACGCACGCATGGCGGACTCGAAGATGGGAGGAACGGTATGCAGGCGATTCTAACGCCGCATGCGAAAAGCCCGCCTTCCGGCGGGCTTCTGCTGGGGTCGGCCGGCCAGTGGCCGGCTCTGCCGATTACTTCTTCTTGACCGGGGCCGGAGCGGTGGTGGCCGGGACCGGCTCGCCGCCATGGCGCTTGGTCATCCACCACTGCTGCAGCAGGCCCAGGCCGCCGTTGACCACCCAGTACAGGACCAGGCCGGACGGCATGAAGGCCATCATGACGCCGAACACCAGCGGCATGAACTGCATCATCTTCTGCTGCATCGGGTCCATGCCCGGTGCCGGGGTCAGCTTCTGGGTGAACCACATCACCGCCACGTTGATCACCGGCAGGATGAAGTACGGGTCGCGTGCAGTGAGGTCCTGGATCCAGCCGAACCAGGGCGCCTGGCGCAGTTCGACCGATTCCACCAGCACCCAGTACAGAGCGAAGAAGATCGGCATCTGGATGAGGATCGGCAGGCAGCCGCCCATCGGATTGATCTTTTCCTTCTTGTAAAGCTCCATCATCGCGGTCTGGAACTTCTGGCGGTCATCGCCATAGCGTTCCTTCAGCTGCGCGATGCGCGGCTGGAAGCGACGCATCTTGGCACCGCTCTTGTACTGGGTCGCCGACAGCGGGTACAGCACCAGCTTCAGCAGCACCACCAGGCCGACGATCGCCCAGCCCCAGTTGCCGACCAGCTTGTGCACCTGGTTCAGCACCCAGAACAGGCCCTGGCCGATCACCGCCATCATCGAGAAGCGGCTGTAGTCGACCACGCGGTCCAGGCCCGGCACGTC
This sequence comes from Stenotrophomonas maltophilia group sp. Smal12, assembly GCF_037079935.1. Taxonomy (NCBI): domain Bacteria; kingdom Pseudomonadati; phylum Pseudomonadota; class Gammaproteobacteria; order Lysobacterales; family Lysobacteraceae; genus Stenotrophomonas; species Stenotrophomonas maltophilia group sp. Smal12. The sequence goes on from NZ_JBAWUK010000028.1 coordinate 40,483, forward strand.
TTCCTTGGCAATCAGGTTGACCAGCTTCGGGCCGACCCACAGGCGGGCTTCGGTGCTGGTGGACTGGCCCGGGGCCACGGTGAAGGCCGGGCCACGCGCTTCGATCAGGTCACGACCGGCCACCTGCGACAGTACGTAGTGTGCGGTCTGGTCCTTCTGCGGGATCCAGGCGGTGAAGAAGTGGTGCTGCAGCATCGCCAGCCAGCCGCCGGTGATGTTCTGGTTGAGCGTGCCGTCTTCCAGGTAGTCCTTGAACGCACGACGCTGGTACTTCTTGTCGTTGTCGTACCAGGTGGCACCGTTGAAGCTGAAGGAGTCCGGGTTGGTCATGCTCCGCGACAGGATGGTCGGGGTGCGGTCCAGGGTGCGGTAGACGTAGCCGTTCCACGGCGCGGCGCCGGCATTGCTGACTTCGTCCTTGAAGCGCACGGCATACTCGTTGCGCGAGACGGTCAGGGTGCGCTTGATGGTCACGCCGTTGTCGGCGGTCCACACGAACGGGATCTGCAGCTCGTTCTGGCCCTTGGCCAGCACGAAGTCCTTGGTGTCACCGACCAGCTTGAAGCCGTCGGCGCCGGGAACCGGGGTGTTCTTGTCTTCGCTGGCCCAGCCACTGATCGCGCTGTACGGATGCGCGGGGTCTTCGGTCAGCAGGCGAACCGGCGGGCTGCCTTCGTCCTTGGTCTGCGGGAACTGCAGCAGCTCGGCGTCGAGCACGCGGCCACCATCAAGCACCAGGCGCAGCACGTCGGTGGTGACGGTCACGCGCTGGCTGGCCGGGGTGGCGCTGGCCTGCGCCTGCACAGCGGCCTGGCCCGGGGCGCCCGGGACCTGTGCACTGGGAATGCTGCCCGAGGCAGCGCCCGGAACACTCTGTGCGGCAGCCGGGGCCGACGTGGTCGTCGGTGGCGGGGTCGGAGCAGCCTTTTCACGGCTCCATTCCATCCACAGCAGCACGGCCACCATCAGCCAGGCAAAAATGAGGAATACGCGGGTCTGGTTCATCAGCGGACAGGCTCGGCGGGGCCGGGACGCGATGCCGGCTCGGTCAAAGAAGGAGTTGCGATGCCATCAGGCGGCGGCATTGTGCCGTCCACGCCCGGCGCGGGCAATGCACGCAGGCGACGCAGCAGGCGCAGGAAGGCCTGGCGGATCTCGTCGTTGCTGGCGGAACGCGCAGCACTACGGGCCACGACGACGAAGTCGCCTGGCTGGATATCGGTACGTGTCTGACGCAGGATGTCGCGCAGGACGCGCTTGATCCGGTTACGCCCAACGGCGTTCGGATCGACCTTGCGGGAAACCGCCAGACCCAGCCTGGCCGGCCGGTCAGCCGGCAGCCAGTGCAGGGTCATCAGCGGATCGGACACACGGCGGGCGCCGTTGAAGACCGTTGAGTATTCGGCACGCGTGCGAACCCGCGCAGAGCGAGGGAATCGCTTGCGCGGGTCTGCAGTATTCACTGTCGAAGGGATTGCGTCTGCCGCAGGGTGCGGCATGGCAATCAGGCGCTCAGGACTTTGCGGCCCTTGGCGCGGCGACGCGACAGGATCTTGCGGCCGTCAGCGGTCTTCATACGGGCACGGAAGCCGTGGTCGCGCTTACGCTTGAGGTTGCTGGGCTGGTAGGTGCGCTTCGTGGCCATTGGGGGCCTCTCGTATGAATGGGACGGAAAGAACCGGAAATTCTAGAGAGGTCTCCCCCCTCACGTCAACCCCTGGGGACTACGCGAATTCACCGGGCTGTGCAATAGCTGTGGATGTTTTTGTGAATAAGTAGGGGACAAGCATTCCGAAGGCGGGCGCTCGGTGGTAGTCTGAGCCATCCATTTCCCCCCTTTCCGGCCTGTGTTTGGGCGCCTTGTCGCGTCCATGCCCCGGCCACCGGACGATTATTGCTGATGGATGCCTGGTCCCGTAGTCTCGAGCGCCTCGAAGCGGAGTTCCCGCCGGAAGACGTTCATACCTGGTTGAAGCCGCTGCAGGCCGATCTGCGCGTGGACAGCCTGGTGCTGTATGCACCGAATGCCTTCATCGTCGACCAGGTCCGCGAGCTGTACCTGGCCCGGATCCGCGAACTGCTGGCTCACTTCGCCGGTTTCAGCGACGTTTTTCTTGAAATCGGCTCGCGCCCGCGCCCCGTGGAGGCGCAGAACGCGCCGGTTTCCACGTCGTCGGCGCCTGTGTCCAGCGAACCGCAGGTGCCGTTTGCCGGCAATCTGGACAATCACTACACCTTCGCCAACTTCGTCGAAGGGCGCAGCAACCAGCTGGGCCTGGCCGCTGCCTTCCAGGCAGCGCAGAAGCCGGGCGACCGGGCCCACAACCCGCTGCTGCTGTACGGAGGCACCGGCCTGGGCAAGACCCACCTGATGTTCGCCGCCGGCAACGCGATGCGCCAGGCCAATCCAGGCGCGAAGGTGCTGTACCTGCGTTCGGAACAGTTCTTCAGCGCCATGATCCGGGCCCTGCAGGAAAAGACCATGGATCAGTTCAAGCGCCAGTTCCAGCAGGTGGACGCGCTGTTGATCGATGACATCCAGTTCTTCGCCGGCAAGGACCGCACGCAGGAAGAGTTCTTCCACACCTTCAACGCGTTGTTCGATGGCAAGCAGCAGATCATCCTGACCTGCGACCGCTATCCGCGCGAGGTCGAAGGCCTGGAAGCGCGCCTGAAGTCGCGGCTTGCCTGGGGCCTGTCGGTCGCGATCGAACCGCCGGACTTTGAGACCCGCGCCGCGATCGTGCTGGCCAAGGCGCGCGAACGCGGTGCCGAGATTCCCGATGATGTTGCGTTCCTGATCGCCAAGAAGATGCGCTCCAACGTGCGCGACCTCGAGGGCGCGCTCAATACCCTGACCGCCCGCGCCAACTTCACCGGCCGCGCGATCACCACCGAATTCGCCCAGGAAACCCTGCGCGACCTGCTGCGCGCCCAGCAACAGGCGATCAGCATTCCCAACATCCAGAAAACCGTTGCCGACTACTACGGCCTGCAGATCAAGGATCTGCTGTCGAAGCGTCGGACCCGCTCGCTCGCTCGCCCCCGTCAGGTCGCCATGGCCCTGACCAAGGAACTGACCGAGCACAGCCTGCCCGAGATCGGCGACGCCTTTGCCGGTCGCGATCACACCACGGTGCTGCATGCCTGCCGCCAGATCCGGACCCTGATGGAAACCGACGGCAAGCTCCGCGAAGACTGGGACAAGCTGATCCGGAAGCTGAGCGAATGATGCACGGATGCCGATGAGGCGTCATCGCACAAAACGGTGCAGAATCCGGTAGCAAGCGCGGGACACGTTGTGGATAAAAATGGCGTCTGAAATCCCGTCGAATTTATCCACAGCTTTCCCCACCCCTTGGGGGTCGGTAATACAGAGGGTTTCGATGTCTGAAACTCCTTTATTTACAAAGACTTAGCATTGTTTTCCAGCGATTCTGTCTCTACCAGCACCACCAAGCTTTTGATTTATTCCACATTTTTTAAAGCATAGGGGCACGGAACCACATGCGTTTCACACTGCAGCGCGAAGCCTTTCTCAAGCCGTTGGCACAGGTCGTCAACGTGGTCGAACGCCGCCAGACCCTTCCGGTTCTGGCCAATTTCCTGGTCCAGGTGCAGAACGGCCAGCTGTCGCTGACCGGTACCGACCTGGAAGTGGAGATGGTGTCGCGGATCGCGGTTGAAGATGCCCAGGACGGTGAAACCACCATTCCCGCCCGCAAGCTGTTCGAGATCATCCGCGCCCTGCCCGATGGCAGCCGGATCACCGTCTCGCAGACCGGAGACAAGATCACCGTGCAGGCCGGTCGTAGCCGCTTCACCTTGGCAACCCTGCCCTCCAATGACTTCCCGTCGGTTGACGAAGTGGAAGCCACTGAGCGAGTGGCCATCGGCGAAGCGACCCTGAAGGAGCTCATCGAGCGCACCGCGTTCGCGATGGCGCAGCAGGACGTGCGCTATTACCTCAATGGCCTGCTGTTCGATCTGCGCGGTGACGCCCTGCGTACCGTTGCCACCGACGGCCACCGCCTGGCGCTGTGTGAAACCGACCTGGCCAAGCCTAGCGGTTCCAAGCGCCAGATCATCGTGCCGCGCAAGGGCGTGACCGAGCTGCAGCGCCTGCTGGAAAGCGGTGATCGCGAGATCGAGCTGGAAGTCGGCCGCAGCCACGTCCGCGTCAAGCGCGACGATGTCACCTTCACCTCCAAGCTGATCGACGGCCGCTTCCCGGATTACGAAGCGGTGATTCCGATCGGTGCCGACCGTGAAGTGAAGGTTGATCGTGAAGCGCTGCGCGCCTCGCTGCAGCGCGCTGCGATCCTGTCCAACGAGAAGTACCGCGGCATCCGCGTGGAAGTGTCGCCGGGCAACCTGAAGATCAGCGCGCACAACCCGGAGCAGGAGGAAGCCCAGGAAGAGATCGAAGCCGATACCACGGTCAGCGATCTCGCCATCGGCTTCAACGTGAACTACCTGCTGGATGCCCTCTCCGCCCTGCGCGATGAGGAAGTCATCATCCAGCTGCGCGACTCCAACTCCTCGGCGCTGGTGCGTGAGTCCAGCAGCGAGAAGTCGCGCCACGTGGTCATGCCGCTGCGTCTCTGACATCAGCCCGGTTCCACGTGGAACATAACGACGCCCGGGAAGCTCCCGGGCGTTTTTTTTTGCACGTTCCACGTGGATCATCGGGCCGACCCTTTCCAGCGTGTATTTCGGACGGAACGCATCTTCCTTGATGGACCCGGTTGCGTGCGCTTTGCTGCCCAGGCCCAACTACCGACGGGACGTTGAGTCGATGCCAGGGACTGCTTCCGAATCAAGTTTGATCGGGGCCGGTACCTGGAGTCTCGACGCAGTTGCTATGGGCCTGGCCTGGTCGGATGCCGAAGCGCATCCACGCTGCGGCGACAGTGCTCGCTGTTTCTGAAATCCTCTCTGTCCACAGGACTCATTCGGGGCAGATCGAGCCAAGCCTAGCTTCTAAATCTGGGTATAAATCTAAAGCATGGTGGTGATGGTAGAGCCAGATTTCGTGGAGAAATGTGTTATCTACGTGATTTAAAAGGAATTTATGCGGGTGAAACCCCCTGTATAGAGGCGCCTCAGGCTGGGGGGGAACCTGTGGATAGTTTCCAGACCCAAGCAAAAGGGCTTTTTTATCCACAGATTGCCCATACCTTGTGTATAAGTCATACCGACCCGCTGTGGACAGCGTGAAACGAATGGGCCGGATTCTTTGAAATCTGTGGAACCTCCCAGGGCATCGGATCTCAGATTTGGAGGAATCCGGGCCCCCGCCCGCTCACCCGGCCGGGCAAACGCTCATCAAACACCTGCGGCAGTGGTCCTGAAATCGTTGAAATCTGGCGGGCCACGCCCCGCAACCCTGTGCAGAATTGAAGGAATTTCAGCTGCGTCCGGAGCTGGAAACGGGCATGCCGGTGAACCGGCGCCACGTGGAACCCGCGATCAGTTGGTGCGCGGGAGCTTCTGCTCCGCGTCGATGCGGGTGCAGCACGTCCGGCTTGACCGATGCAGTAAGCTGATGGATTCCCTGTCCCTCTACCGCCTCGAGCGGATGGTCGTTCGCGCCCCATGCTTATCCGCCGCCTCGCCTTGCACCAACTGCGTCGCTTCAGTGCGGTGGATCTCTTGCCCCAGCCGGGGCTGAACCTGCTCACTGGCGACAACGGTGCCGGCAAGACCAGCGTGCTGGAGGCCCTGCATCTGATGGCCTATGGCCGCAGCTTCCGCGGCCGGGTCCGCGATGGGCTGGTACGCCAGGGCCAGGAGGCGCTGGAGATCTTCGTGGAATGGGACGAGCAGCGTGCCGATCACGCGCCGCATCGCCGAAAGGCCGGCCTGCGCCACAGTGGCCAGGACTGGAAGGGACGATTGGACGGTGAAGACGTGGCTCAGCTCGGCAACCTCTGCGCAGCGCTGGCGGTGGTGACGTTCGAGCCCGGCAGCCATGCGCTGGTCAGCGGCGGTGGCGAGCCCCGCCGTCGCTTCCTGGATTGGGGCTTGTTCCACGTGGAACCTGATTTCCTGTCCTTGTGGCGCCGCTATTCAAGGGCGCTGAAGCAGCGCAACGCCCTGCTCAAGCAGGGCGGCCCGTCGCGGATGCTGGACACCTGGGATCACGAGTTGGCTGAGGCCGGAGAGCCCCTTACCAGCCGGCGTCAGCACTACCTTGAGCGGCTGCAGCAGCGTGCCGTGGCGCTCGCGGCCAGTTTGGCACCGCAACTCGGTATCCAGGCACTGCAACTCAGTCCGGGCTGGCGTCGGCATGAGCTTCCCCTGGCAGATGCTCTGCTTCTGGCCCGGGATCGTGACCGCCAGGCCGGCTACACCTCGGTTGGGCCGCACCGGGCGGACTGGAGCGTGGATTTCCACAGCATTCCTGGTCGCGATGCACTGTCACGCGGTCAGGCCAAGCTCACCGCATTGGCGTGCCTGATGGCGCAGGCTGAGGACTATGCAGAACAGCGCGGCGAATGGCCGGTGATCGCACTGGACGATCTGGCCTCCGAACTGGATCGTACCCACCAGGCGCGGGTATTGGAGCGTCTGCTCACCGGCCCGGCGCAGATCTTCGTCACCGCTACTGAACCTCCGGCGGCCCTGCAGGGCCTGACCCAGATCGCCCGGTTCCACGTGGAACATGCACAGATCGTGGCTGTGCCATAGTGGGCACATCAGGGCCACGCGACCCCGGCTGGTATAATTCGGGTCGGAATCCTTTCATTCTCGGCACATCGCCCCAAGCGGTGTCCGACCTGCGGAGCCTACGGCAAGCGCAATGAGCGACGAACAGAACACCCCGGCAAACAACGGCAATTACGACGCCAACAGCATTACCGCCCTGGAAGGCCTGGAGGCTGTCCGCAAGCGACCCGGCATGTACATCGGTGACGTGCATGACGGCACCGGTCTGCACCACATGGTGTTCGAGGTTGTCGACAACTCGATCGACGAAGCGCTGGCCGGCCACGCCGACCATGTCGCGGTGACGATCCACGCTGACGGCTCGGTCTCGGTGTCCGATAACGGTCGCGGCATCCCCACCGGCAAGCACGAGCAGATGAGCGCCAAGCTCGGTCGCGAGGTCTCCGCCGCCGAAGTGGTGATGACCGTCCTGCACGCAGGCGGCAAGTTCGACGACAACAGCTACAAGGTTTCCGGCGGCCTGCACGGCGTCGGCGTCAGCGTGGTCAACGCGCTGTCGCAGAAGCTGCTGGTGGACGTGTTCCAGAACGGCTCCCACTACCAGCAGGAATTCAGCAACGGCGCAGCCGTGACCCCGCTCGCCAAGCTGGAAGCCACCACCAAGCGCGGCACCACCGTGCGCTTCTGGCCGTCCACCGTCGCCTTCCACGACAACGTGGAATTCCACTACGACATCCTGGCCCGCCGTCTGCGCGAGTTGTCGTTCCTGAACTCCGGCGTCAAGATCGTCCTTGCCGACGAGCGCGGCGACGGCCGTCGCGATGACTTCCACTACGAAGGCGGCATCCGCAGCTTCGTGGAGCATCTGGCCCAGCTGAAGACCCCGCTGCACCCGAATGTCATCTCCGTCACCGGCGAGCACAACGGCATCGTCGTGGAGGTGGCGCTGCAGTGGACCGACTCCTACCAGGAGACGATGTACTGCTTCACCAACAACATCCCGCAGAAGGACGGCGGTACTCACCTCGCCGGTTTCCGCGGTGCGTTGACCCGCGTGCTCAACAACTACATCGAGCAGAACGGCATCGCCAAGCAGGCCAAGATCAACCTGACCGGCGACGACATGCGCGAAGGCATGATCGCGGTGCTGTCGGTGAAGGTGCCGGACCCGAGCTTCTCCAGCCAGACCAAGGAGAAGCTGGTCAGCTCCGACGTGCGTCCGGCGGTGGAAAACGCCTTCGGTGCGCGCCTGGAAGAGTTCCTGCAGGAAAACCCGAACGAAGCCAAGGCGATCGCCGGCAAGATCGTCGATGCCGCGCGTGCGCGTGAAGCTGCGCGCAAGGCCCGCGACCTGACCCGCCGCAAGGGCGCGCTGGACATCGCCGGCCTGCCGGGCAAGCTGGCCGACTGCCAGGAAAAGGACCCGGCGCTGTCCGAACTGTTCATCGTCGAGGGTGACTCGGCAGGTGGCTCGGCCAAGCAGGGCCGCAACCGAAAGAACCAGGCGGTGCTGCCGCTGCGCGGCAAGATCCTCAACGTGGAACGCGCGCGCTTCGACCGCATGCTGTCCTCCGACCAGGTCGGTACGCTGATCACCGCACTGGGTACCGGCATCGGCCGCGACGAGTACAACCCGGACAAGCTGCGCTACCACAAGATCATCATCATGACCGACGCCGACGTCGACGGCGCCCACATCCGCACCCTGCTGCTGACGTTCTTCTACCGTCAGATGCCGGAGCTGATCGAGCGCGGTTACGTCTACATCGGCCTGCCGCCGCTGTACAAGATCAAGCAGGGCAAGCAGGAGCTGTACTTGAAGGATGACCCGGCGCTGGACAGCTACCTGGCCAGCAGCGCAGTGGAAAACGCTTCACTGGTGCCGGCCACCGGCGAGCCCGGCATCGAAGGCCTGGCGCTGGAGAAGCTGCTGCTGGCGTACGCCGCCGCGCTCGATTCCATCGAACGCAACGCGCACCGTTATGACCGCAACCTGCTCGAAGCGCTGGTCGATTTCGTGCCGATGGACATGGACAGCCTGCGCAATGCGGGCGAAGGCGAAGGCCTGGATGCGCTGGCCAAGCGCCTCAACCAGGGCAGCCTGGGCAGCCCGCGTTTCAGCCTGGAACTGCAGGAAGCCAACGACGAGCGCCCGGCCGCCGTGCTGGTGACCCGTCGCCACATGGGCGAGGAGCACATCCAGGTGCTGCCGATGTCGGCGTTCGAGAGTGGCGAACTGCGTGCGATCCACCAGGCCTCCAAGCTGCTGCACGGCCTGGTGCGCGAAGGTGCAACGATTTCCCGCGGCGCCAAGTCGATCGAAGTCGACAGCTTCGCGAAGGCGCAGAACTGGCTGCTCGAGGAGGCCAAGCGCGGCCGCCAGATCCAGCGATTCAAGGGTCTGGGTGAAATGAATCCGGAGCAGTTGTGGGATACCACGGTGAACCCGGAGACCCGTCGCCTGCTGCAGGTGCGCATCGAGGATGCGGTCGCTGCCGACCAGATCTTCAGCACCCTGATGGGCGATGTCGTCGAGCCGCGTCGCGACTTCATCGAAGACAATGCGCTGAAAGTCGCCAACCTGGATATCTGACACAATCGGGACCTGGCCGGTGCGCGGGGAGCTGCACCGGCCTTCGTCCCTTGAACACAGGTACCTGATGTCCGCATCCACCCCGGTCTCCGCCGCCCCGCCCCCGGTTCCGCCGGTGTCTGCCCCACCGCGCACCGTGGCACCGTTGGCAGGCTTCTTCATCGACCTGGGCATCGCCGCCGTTACCCTGGTAGGCCTGAGCATGGTCACCGGCCTGTTCTGGGGCTTCTACCGTGCAATCGTGGTCAGCCGCGCCAACGCCGAGGCCAATGGCGGTGGACTGACACCTGACGCCGTCGGCGCGGCAGTGGGCCAGCCCGGTGCCCTGGCGCAGATCCTGATGGCCCTGATCGCCACCGGTGGCGCCGCGCTGCTGCTGTACTTCTGGCGACGCCCGGCAAACGCCGGCGAACGCATGGCGTCGCGACAGGCGTTGCTGCGGCCGTCCACCTGGGGCTGGACCCTGCTGGTGGCCACGCTGATCGTGCTCGGCAGCAACGGCATCGCCTTCCTTTCCAAGCAGTTCGGCATCGAGCCGGTGCCCACCAACGTGGAACTGATGCAGAGCGCAATCGCTCGCTTCCCGCTGTTCCTGGTGCTGTTTGCGGTCGTCCTCGCCCCCGCCTACGAAGAGCTGCTGTTCCGCCGCGTCCTGTTCGGGCGCCTGTGGCAGGCCGGCCGCCCCTGGCTGGGCCTGATCCTCAGCAGCCTGGCGTTCGCCCTGGTCCATGAAGTGCCCGGTGTCAGCAAGAACTCGCTGCTGGGCATGGCGCAGCTGTGGCTGGTGTACGGTGGCATGGGCGCCGCCTTCTGCTGGCTGTACCGCCGCACCGGCACCCTGTGGGCGGCGATTGCCGCGCATGCGCTGAACAACGCGGTCGCGCTCGCCGCAATGGTGTTCCTGGGGTCAACGTAACGCCGTGCCCGCTTGACGAAAGATTAAGCAGGTACGCTACACACTGCGCACATGAACACGGGGGCGGACCCATGAAACAACTGCTGCTGGCTCTAGTCATCACCACCGTGGTCAGTGCCTGTGCGACCACCACCTCGCCAACCGGACGACGGCAGATGGTGGGCGGCGTGTCGCAGGCACAGCTTGACCAGCTCGGTGCGCAGGCGTTTGCCGAGACCAAGCAGAAAGAGAAGATCAGCACCGATGGCCGCCAGAACGGCTACGTGCAGTGCGTGGTCAATGCGCTGGTCGCACAGCTGCCGCCTCAGTACCGTGGCGTACGGTGGGAGACTGCCGTATTCGTCGACAAGGAACCCAACGCCTTTGCCCTGCCCGGCGGCAAAGTGGGCGTGAACACCGGCATCTTCACCGTTGCCAGGAATCAGGAGCAGTTGGCTGCCGTGATCGGTCATGAGATCGGCCACGTGATCGCGCGTCACCACGAGGAACGCATTACCCGGCAGATGGGCGCGCAGACCGGCCTGGCCGTGCTGGGCGCGCTGGCCGGTGCCGCCTATGGCGATGGTGCCGCCAGTACGGTCAACCAGTTGGGCGGCATGGGCGCGCAGGCGGCCTTCCTGTTGCCCGGCTCGCGGACCCAGGAAAGTGAGGCGGATGTGATCGGCCAGCGACTGATGGCCCAAGCCGGTTTCAACCCGGCCCAAGCGGTGGATCTGTGGCAGAACATGATGGCCGCCAGCGGCGGTCGAAGCCCGCAATGGCTGTCCACCCACCCCGATCCGGCCAACCGGATCCAGGAGCTGCGACGTGACGCACCGGGCCTGGCGCCGGTCTATCAGCAGGCGCAGGCGGCCGGGCTGCGGCCAAAGTGCGGATGAGTGCGCAGTTCTATGCTGTATTGCAGCACATAAAACGATTTCTCACGCCCTCTGTTTCTGATACGTTTGGCGGCTCAGATTTTTCTGACAGTCCGACTTTGCCGCTATCCGGCGGTTCGATCGAGGTGAACGATGATTTTCCGTAACCACAAAGCTGTGCTTTCCGTCCTCGTCGCGACCGCCCTGACCGGCGCCGTGGTCACCGATGCCTTCGCGCAGTCCTCGCGTTCCTCCGACCGTGGCAGCCGCGGCGGCAGCAGCAAGCAGGCCAAGGCCGAACCGCTGTACCCGAATGCGACCCGCCAGGAGCCGACCGTCAAGGCCTCGGCCAAGATGGGCAGCAAGCTGCAGAAAATGATCGACAGCTACAACAAGGAAAAGTTCCCGGAGACGCGCACGCAGGCTGACGCGATCCTGGCTGACAGCGCCTCCAACGAGTACGACAAGTCGCTGGCCGCGCAGCTGGCCTCGCAGGCCGCCTACCAGACCGACGATACCCCGGCCGCCATCGCCTACCTGAAGCAGGTCATCCAGTTCAACGGCCTGGACAACAACGGCCACTTCCAGTCGATGCTGATGCTGGGCCAGCTGCAGCTGCAGGAAGACCAGACTGCCGAAGGCCTGGCCACCCTGGATAAGTACTTCGCCGAGAGCAAGTCGACCAAGCCGGAAGAGCTGATTGCCAAGGGCCAGGCGCTGTACCAGCTGGAGCGCTACCAGGAAGCGATCCCGGTGCTGAAGCAGGCCATCGCGGGCGCTGCCGAGCCGAAGGACAACTGGAACCAGCTGCTGATGGCGGCCCTTTCCGAAGCCGGCCAGACCGGTGAGGCCGTGCAGGCCGCAGAAGCGCTGGCGGCCAAGAACCCGTCGGACAAGAAGGCCCAGCTGAATCTGGCCAACATGTACATGCAGGCTGACCAGATGCCGAAGGCCGCCGCGGTGATGGACAAGCTGCGCAGCAGCGGCCAGCTCACCGAAGAGCGCGAGTACAAGCAGCTGTACTCGATCTATGCCAACACCGAGAACAAGGAAAAGGACGTCATCGCGGTCATCAACGAAGGGTTGCAGAAGGGCATCCTGAAGCCGGATTACCAGGTCTACCTGGCGCTGGCCCAGTCCTACTACTACTCCGACCAGGTGCCGCAGGCGATCGATGCGTGGCAGAAGGCCGCCCCGCTCTCCAAGGACGGTGAGACCTACCTGAACCTGGCACGCGTCCTGCATGCCGAAGGTCGCGTCCCCGAGGCCAAGCAGGCCGCCCAGCAGGCGCTGGCGAAGGGCGTGAAGAACCAGGCTGATGCCAAAAAAATCATCAACCTGAAGTAAGTAGGAATAACGCCTGAATGCCTGCTCAGTTGATGCGCAGGCGCTCAGGATTGGTATAAGCTTGGAGGTTCCTGCGGTGTCATGCACCGCTGATCAGGGATCCCGCCCCCGGGATTCCGGCCCCACTATTGAGCTCTTGGCGCATGACGGAACAACTAGTCGTTCACCGGTACGAACAACCCGATGACAAGGGGCTGAGCTGGCCTCGCATCGTCGGCATCGCGTTTGTAATTGCCCTGCATCTGGCCGCCTTCATGATGCTCCTGATTCCCGCCGTGGCTCCCAAGGCCGTCGCGGAGAAGGAGCGCAACGTCATGGTGACCATCGTCGACGCGCCGCCGCCGCAGGCGCCGGTTGTCGACGTGCCGGAGCCGCGTCCGAACGATATCGTCACCCCGCCGTCGCCTCCGGCGCCGCCGGCACCGCCGACCTCGATCGAGGCCAGCGTGGACATCTCGTCGAAGGCCATGAATCCGCCGCGCTACCCGCCGGCAGCCTTCCGTGCAGGTATCCAGGGCGAAGTGATCCTGATCATTGATGTCGATGCCAGCGGCAACGTCACCAATGTCACGGTGGAAAAGTCCAGCCGTAACCGCGACCTGGACCGTGCTGCGATGGAAGCGGCTCGCAAGTGGCGCTTCAACGCCGCTGAAGCAGGCGGTAAGAAGACGGCAGGTCGCGTTCGCGTCCCGGTCAACTTTGCGCTGAACTGATGCGCCCGGGTGGTCGCCTGGCCACCCCCGCTCCCGGTTCGATTGTTTAGCTTAGCTACACCCTTTATCACCACACACAACAAAGGTAAGCGTCATGCTGCAGGAAATTTTCATCGCCGCTGCTGCCGGGGGCAATCCGTCCAACGCCCTGTCGCAGATGGGCTTCGAGCACCTGATCCACGAAATGACCACCAAGCCGGGTGATTTCGCGGTTTCCTGGGTCGTGCTGCTGACCCTGATCGCCATGTCGGCCATGTCCTGGTACTGGACCGTCATCAACATCTTCCGTGCCACCCGCCTGAAGAGCGCCGCTGATCGCGTCGTCAGCCTGTTCTGGGACACCCCGAACGCGCAGGACGCCATCCGTGCGATGGAAGAGCAGCCGGCTTCGGAGCCGTTCTCGAAGATCGCCCTGGACGCTGCCCAGGCAGCTGCCCACCACCAGCGCGCTGAAGGCGGTGCTACCGGCGGCGTCGGTGAGAACCTGAGCCGTTCGGAGTTCGTCGACCGCGCTCTGCGTCAGGCCGTCACCCGCGAAAGCAACAAGCTGCAGTCGGGCATGACCCTGCTGGCCACCGTCGGCGCGACCGCTCCGTTCGTCGGTCTGCTGGGTACCGTGTGGGGCATCTACGGCGCGCTGATCAAGATCGGTGCCACCGGCTCCGCTTCGATCGACGCCGTTGCCGGCCCGGTGGGTGAAGCGCTGATCATGACCGCGATCGGTCTGTTCGTCGCAATCCCGGCCGTGTTCGCCTTCAACTTCTTCAGCAAGATCAACAGCGCGACCATCAGCAAGTTCGATACCTTCGCGCACGACCTGCACGACTTCTTCGCCACCGGTTCGCGCGTCCGCTAATTGCGGCGCGCGTCACCCAGCGACGAAGTAAGTAGTCACCAAGATCTAGACGGAGCCCGTTATGGCTTTCAGTAGTGGTAACAGCGGCGGCCCCATGGCCGACATCAACGTTACGCCCCTCGTGGACGTGATGCTGGTGCTGCTGATCATCTTCATCATCACGGCGCCCCTGATGTCCCACAAGGTCAAGGTGGATCTGCCGGAAGCCAACCTGATCCAGAAGCCGGAAGATGCTGAAAAGCGTCCCAACCCGATCACGCTGGCAGTCAAGGAAGACGGCTCGATCTACTGGAACGACGAAGAAATCAACAAGCAGACTCTCGAGTCCCGCTTGGCGACCGCCGCACAGCAGACCCCGCAGCCGCCGCTGAACCTGCGTGGTGACCGCACCACCAAGATGCGCGTCATCAACGACCTGACCAAGGTCGCGCAGGAACAGGGCATGCTGGACGTCGGCTTCGTTGCGACCAAAGAAAAGGGGCAATAAGCCATGGCATTCAGTAGTGGTGGTGGCAAGGGCCCCATGGCAGACATCAACGTCACGCCCCTCGTGGACGTGATGCTGGTTCTGCTGATCATCTTCATCGTGACCGCGCCGATCATGACGTACCCGATCGCCGTGGACCTGCCGCAGCGCGTGCTCAACCCACCGCCGCAGCTGGTCGAACCGCCGCCGCCGATCGAACTGAAGATCGACGCCAGCAACCAGGTCTCGTGGAACAACAGCCCGATCAATACCAGCGAGCTGCAGCAGCGGATGGAGCAGGAGGTCCAGCGTGACCCGACCAACCAGCCGGAACTGCGCATCGACGCCAGCCCGGATTCCGAGTACGACGTGATGGCCAAGGTTCTGGCCGCCGCGAAGAACGCTCAGATGAAGAAGATCGGTTTTGTGCAGCAGTAAACGCGACACCGCAACACAACAGTCATGACGCGACTGCAGACGCCCCTGGAGACAGGGGCGTTTTTTTGTTTGTGGGATGCAGTCGGGGTCAGATCCCTTTTTGGCAGGAAAAGGGATCTGACCCCATCAGGGAGCACGCGCCCGCTATGATCGGCGCATGCTTGCCCTCTTCGATTCCCTGCGCCATTGGCTCGACGGTATCGCCCACCTCGGCACGATCATGGCGGTGGCTTACCTGCTGTACCTGTTCGCGCTGGCGGGCTGGATCATGCTGCAGAAGCGCGAGCCGGTGGCCACGCTGAGCTGGATCCTTTCGTTGGCACTGCTCCCCTATCTCGGGCTCTTCATCTACTACCTGCTGGGCCCGCAGAAGGTGAAGCGGCAACGGCTGCGTCGTGGCCGTGCACGCTCGGGCATGGAGCACTACAGCGATGTCTGCCCGCCCGATTCGGACTGCACCGAACTGGCCAAGGTGGCCCAGGCCACGACCGGACTGGCCCCAAGCAGTGCCACCGAAGTGACCTGGCTGGTGGACGGTGCGGCGACCTACGCGGCCTTGCTGGAGGCCGTTGCACAGGCGCACGATCACATCCATCTGGAGTACTACATCTTCAATCCGGATCACGCAGGCACCGCCCTGCGCGATGCCCTGGTCGAGCGCGCACGTGCCGGTGTGCAGGTGCGCCTGCTGCTGGATGCGGTGGGCTCCTCCGCCCTGCCCCGCCGTTTCCTGCAGCCCCTGCTCGAGGCTGGCGGTGAAGCGATCTGGTTCCACCCACGTCAGCTGCTGAAACCGTTCAAGCGCCCGTGGCTGAACCTGCGCACGCACCGCAAGCTGGTGATTGTCGATGGCCGCCTGGCCTTCACTGGCGGCATCAACATCACCGACGAGGAAGACGAAAGCCGCAGGCCCGACGCCTATCGCGACCTGCACATGCGCATTCGCGGTCATGTGGTGCGCAGTCTGCAGCTGGTGTTCGCCGAGGACTGGCTCTACGCCAGTGGCCAGGAACCCTCGCGGATGGATATCGCCCGCTTGTGGCCGGCCGATATGCCGCTGCGCGGGGATGGCGCGATCAACGCGCAGGTACTGGTCTCCGGCCCGGATTCGGGCTGGGAGACGATCCACCGGCTGCACGTCGCCGCCATCCAGGAAGCGCACGAGCGGGTGTGGCTGGTGACGCCCTATTTCGTGCCGGGTGAAGCGGCGCGGATGGCGCTGACTTCGGCCGCGCTGGGCGGCCTGGACGTGCGCCTGCTGGTACCGAAAATGAGCGATTCGTGGTTCGTCACCCAGGCCGCGCGCTCGTACTTCGATGAGCTGTTGCATGCCGGCGTGAAGATCTACGAGTACGGCCCGCGCATGCTGCACACCAAGGCGTTCATCGCCGACGACGACGTCTGCATTGTCGGCAGTGCCAACTTCGACCACCGCAGCTTCCGCCTGAACTTCGAGCTGTCGATGATGATCAGCGACCGGGACCGCGTGGCAGCCCTGGCCGAGCTGCTGCAGGGTGAATTCGATCGCGCCACGCGGGTGCATGACCAGGCCGGGCGCTCGCTGTGGCTGCACCGCCTGCCCGAGGCCTTCGCCCGGCTGGCCTCGCCGCTTCTCTGACGCAGCGCTACACTGCGGCGATCATCCGGGGAGCCCGACTATGTACTGGTTGTACCTGCTGCTGGCGCTGGGCTGCTTTGCCTTCGCGCTGAAGACCCCAAGCGCAGGGTTGATGACCCTGTGCCTGCTGGCTGCGCTCGCCTTCCTGCTGGCCTGGGTACGCGGTCGTTACGTCGCCCGTTTCGGCGACCTGCAGCGCGACCCGGCCACCCTGATCGATGCCGAGGAACTGCGCCGCCTGCGCGAGCAGGCCCAGGCGCGCCGCAACGATGACGCCAACGACAACGATCCGTCCCCTCTTTCCAAGTAGTTCCGTTCCATGACCCAGCTCAGCGTCAACGTCAACAAGATCGCCGTCCTGCGCAATTCGCGCGGCGGTGCCGAACCGGACGTGGTGCGCGCCGCCCAGGCCTGCCTGGATGCCGGCGCGCATGGCATCACCGTGCATCCGCGGCCGGACCGCCGCCACATCACCGCCGAGGACGTGCTGGCCCTGTCCACGTTGACCCGCGCGCGTGGCGTGGAATTCAACATCGAGGGCAATCCATTTGCGCCGCCGCGCGAGGGGTACCCGGGGCTGCTGCCGCTGTGCGAACAGACCCGTCCGGCGCAGGCCACCCTGGTGCCCGACGGCGATGGCCAGATCACCTCCGACCACGGTTTCGACTTCGAACGCGACGCCGAGCGCTTGCGCCCGTTGATTGCCGAACTGAAGGCGATGGGCTGCCGGGTCAGCCTGTTCGTTGATGCGGGCAACCCGTTGCTGGAGCAGGCCGCCGAGGTCGGTGCCGACCGCATCGAGCTGTACACCGGCCCCTACGCAGAGGCGCATGCGGCGGGCGACGCTGCGGCAATGCTCGAACTGTTCGCCACTGCGGCGCGGCGGGCGCATGCAGTGGGGCTGGGAGTGAATGCCGGCCATGACCTGTCACAGGACAACCTCCGCGACTTCCTGACCCAGGTGCCGGACGTGCTGGAGGTGTCGATCGGCCACGCGCTGATCGGCGAGGCACTGTATGACGGGCTGGATGCCACCGTGCGCGGGTACTTGGCGCTGCTTTGATGCATTGCAGCCGAGCGTAGGCTCGGCTCTACAGCGCCGAACCCACGCTCGGCTCAGACTTGCCCTGAACCCTTCAGACAGCCGTCGCAGCCATTGAGACGGCGGCGACGTACCCTGCCGCAATGGGTATTGCGATCAAGGGCCGAGGTTCCACGTCCCACCTTGCTGGGCGCTTCGAAAGCACCGTCAGCGAGGCGGTGGACGACGGCTGGGCGGTCGATGAGAGCGAGGAGTTCCTCGCGCCGCGCCTGCGCACCGAGGTGCGCGCCGAGACCGCGCGCAGCATCATCACCCGCAACACTTCGCCAGACGTCGGCTTCAGCCAGTCGGTGAATCCGTACCGCGGTTGTGAGCATGGGTGTTCCTACTGCTTCGCGCGCCCTTCCCATGCCTATCTGAACCTGTCACCTGGCCTGGACTTCGAGACCAAGCTGTTCGCCAAGACCAATGCGCCTCAGCTGCTGCGCAAGGAACTGTCGAAACCCGGTTACGTGCCGCAGCCGATCGCGCTGGGCATCAACACCGATGCGTATCAGCCGATCGAGCGCAAGTTCAAGCTGACCCGCCAGCTGATCGAAGTGATGCTGGAAACCAGGCATCCTTTCTCGCTGATCACCAAGAACGCACTGGTCGAGCGCGACATCGATCTGCTCGCGCCGCTGGCGGCGGAGAACCTGGTCAGTGTGCATTTCTCGGTGACCTCGCTGGACCCGCATCTTTCCGCGAAGCTGGAACCGCGCGCATCAGCACCCCATGCACGGTTGCGCGCGATGAAGCGCCTGCATGACGCGGGTATCCCGGTGGGAGTCATGCTGGCGCCGGTGATTCCGTGGATCAACGACAGCGAACTTGAAGCGGTGCTGGAGGCTGCGCACGATGCCGGCGCCAGTACCGCAGGCTACGTGCTGCTGCGCCTGCCGCTGGAAGTGGCGCCACTGTTCCGCGACTGGCTCGATACCCATCATCCCGATCGCGCCGCGCACGTGATGAGTACCATCCAGCAGCTGCGTGGTGGCAAGGACTACGACAGCCAGTTCGGCACCCGCATGCGCGGCCAGGGTGTGTATGCCGATCTGCTGAACAACCGCTTCAAGCTGGCGCGCAAGCGGTTGGGATTCAATGCGCAGAACAGCCATTGGCCGAAGCTGGATTGCAGCCGGTTCCAGAAGCCGCTGCCGCCGAAGAAGGATTCGCCGCAGGGGTCGTTGTTCTGAGGCCATCAGTCGAGCATGGCTCGACTCTACATCAAGGCCGACGAGCAGCTCGGGATCACCCGCCAAACAACTTCTGCGCACTCTGGAACAGGATCCAGCTGGTGGCGATGAACTTGTCGCCACCCTGTGGCCGATTGCCGCGATGGGTGTGGGTGAACGCCGTCGGCGCAATCAGCAGGCTACCGGTGCGCGGCGCGATCTTCCGCCCCTGGAACAGGAACTCGGTTTCGCCTTCGTCGAAGTCGTCATTGAGGTACAGCGTCCACAGCACGTGCCGGTGCAGGGTCTCGGCCTGCGCATCCTTCGGGTACAGCTCGCAGTGCCAGTACGGGTAGCCACCCTCGCCCGCGGCATACCACTGCAGGTTGATCGCGCCCGGACGCAGGCAGGTGCGGGCCAGGTCGGCCAGCTGCTGTTGCGGCATGTCGGGGAAGTCCTCGGCAGACAGGCGTCGCGGTTGGCCATTGCTGTCCTGGATCTGCAACATCAGCGGGGCAATCAACGCCTGTGGATAACGGCGTAGATAAGTCAGCAGGCCGTTGAACACCGCAATCTGCAGCTGCTGATCAACATCCTGCCAGCCGTCCAGGCCACTGATGCGCAGATCCTTGCTGTGCTTGAGTTCCGGGAACACGCCACTGCCCACCGCACCGGGCAGCAGGCCACGCGTGGCACGCATGCGCTCGACGATGGCCGCGCAGACCTCACTGGGGACGGCGTTGTGGATGACCTCGATGAAATCGACCGGGCCCTGCTCGTGCATGCGTGCATTCCTTCGGCGGCAACGGCTTGATGGTGCCGTTTGCCGCCCTCGGTGTCACCCTGCGGTCATGTCATCGAACTGCCATGACCGCCGTCAGGCGTCGAGCCGTCAGCCCTTCGCTTCGTCGTGCGCGTGGTGGTAACGCACCGCTTCGGCCACTTCCTCGCGCGAACCCAGGAACACCGGCACGCGCTGGTGCAGCTGGTCGGGCTGGATGTCGAGGATGCGCTCGCGGCCGGTCCAGGCGGCGCCGCCGGCCTGTTCGACCAGCAGGCCCATCGGGTTGGCTTCGTACATCAGGCGCAGCTTGCCGGCCTTGGACGGATCCTTCTTGTCCCACGGGTAGATGAAGATGCCGCCGCGGGTCAGGATGCGATGCACGTCGGCCACCATGCTGGCGATCCAGCGCATGTTGAAGTTCTTGCCGCGCGCGCCTTCCTTGCCGGCCAGCAGATCACTGACGTAGGCCTGCATCGGCGCTTCCCAGTGACGCTGGTTGGACATGTTGATGGCGAATTCCTGGGTGGCCGCCGGAATCTGCATGTTCTCGGTGGTCAGCACGAACTCGCCCTTCTCGCGGTCCAGGGTGAAGGCGTGGGTGCCATGGCCGACGGTCAGCACCAGCTGGGTGCTGGGCCCGTAGATGCAGTAGCCAGCGGCGATCTGCTTGCTGCCCGGCTGCAGGAAGGCGTCATCGCCCGGCAGCTCGACGTTGGTCGGGCAACGCAGCACGGAGAAGATGGTGCCGACGGAGACGTTGACATCGATGTTGGAGCTGCCGTCGAGGGGATCGAACA
Source organism: Stenotrophomonas maltophilia group sp. Smal12 (assembly GCF_037079935.1). Classification (NCBI taxonomy): domain Bacteria; kingdom Pseudomonadati; phylum Pseudomonadota; class Gammaproteobacteria; order Lysobacterales; family Lysobacteraceae; genus Stenotrophomonas; species Stenotrophomonas maltophilia group sp. Smal12. The sequence continues at coordinate 60,796 of NZ_JBAWUK010000028.1, forward strand.
GCAGCAGGAAATCACCGCGCGGGTAGATGTCCGGCACCGGCTGGCTGTGGTCCATTTCCTCCGAGGCGCAGGCGGCAAGGTGGCCACCCCAGGCATTGGCTTCGAGCAGGATCTCGTTGCTGATGACGTCCAGCTTCTTCTGTGCTTCACCCTGCACGTTGCCGGTACCGGCGTCGCCGAGCACGCCACCGAGGGCGCCCTTGCTGACGGCGATGGAGATACTGGTGCAGGCGCGGGCGACCACGGCGATCAGCTGGCGCAGGTCGGCGTTGATGCGGCCGGCGTGCTGTTCCTGGATCAGGAAGCGGGTCAACGAAGTACGGGACATGGGCGGGCAGGTCTCGGCAGCGGGAAAACGCCTATTGTCGCCCGTCTGGCGGGGGCGTGCGTGAGCGCGGGAAGGCGTAATCGTTTCCAGATGCGTTGTGCTCGTGGCGCCTTCCTTCATGGAGGCACAGGGCGAGGTACACCGTGGCCAGGACACGCCGTAAACCCATCCATGAAGTGACCCCCGAGACTTGGACGGTGGGGTCAGGCGGCTGCTTGGGCCTGTTCCCGGTACTTTACCGGGCTTAGCCCCTTCAATTTCAATCTGATTCGCTCTTGGTTGTAGTACTTGATGTACTCCACCAGCCCGGCCTCCAGGCTTTCGATGCTGTCAAATCTGTTCAGGTAGAAGAACTCCGACTTCAGCGTCCCGAAGAAGCTTTCCATTGCCGCATTGTCCAAGCAG
>NZ_JBAWUK010000029.1:0-60071 GCF_037079935.1 Stenotrophomonas maltophilia group sp. Smal12
CCCCCCCCCCCCCCCCCCCCCCCCCCCCCCCCCCCCCCCCCCCCCCCCCCCCCCCCACAAAAATAAAAACACCACAGCCCCACAACAGCTTTATGTGGTTGTATGGGGATCGTTTATTTTTAATACAGATTGGGGGGGGGGGGCGGGGGGGGGGGGGGGGGGGGGGGGGGCGAACCCACCCCGCCCCAGCCGGCCGGGCCCCCCCCCCCCCCCCCCCCCCCCCCCCCCCCCCCCCCCCCACCCCGCCTTCGACAGTTTCCCGCTATCTGTCGGAACCTGCTGCTGATGGTGGGTGCCGACCGTTGGTCGGCACGGGGTCAGAGCCCGTTGCTGCGCAACGGGCTCTGACCCCACTATTTGATGATTAGGTATCTGTGGGATTGTTCATGTCGTGCTCGAACAATTCCCCCTGCACCACCGGTTCCTTTTCGCGGAAGCCGCCCAGCCCGACACCCACCAGCCGATAGCGCGTCTCCGCTGGCAGGTCGACGCGGGCGCGCAGGGCCAGTGCGATGTCGCGCAGTTCTTCCATCGACTCCGGCGGACGTTCCGGGGTGAAGCTGCGGGTGAGAATGCGGAACTGCGCGGTTTTCAACTTCAGCACCACGGTATGGCCGACACGCTCGGTCTTGCGGGTCGCCTTCCAGGTCTTCTCTGCCAGCTGCACGATGGCCTCGGTCAGGTCTTCCAGCAGCAGGTCTTCGGCGAACGTGTCCTCCGAGGAAATCGACTGCACCTGCTGGTCCGGTTCCACCGGCCGCTCGTCGATGCCGCGTGCGCGGTTGTACAGGCTGCGGCCGAAACTGCCGAACGCTTCTTCCAGATCGATCAGTGCCCACTGCCGCAGGTCGCCGCAGGTGGCGATGCCGCGCGCGGCCAGCTTGCCTTCCATCACCTTGCCGACGCCAGGCACCCGGCTCACCGGCAACGGCAGCAGGAAGGCGTCCACCCGCTGCGGCGGAATCACGAACTGGCCATCGGGCTTGCGCCAGTCCGAGGCGATCTTGGCCAGGAACTTGTTCGGCGCGATCCCGGCTGAAGCAGTCAGGTTGGTCTCCTCACGGATCTGCATGCGGATGGTACGGGCGATATCGGTCGCCAGTTCGATGCCGCTCTTCGGCTCGGTCACGTCCAGGTAGGCTTCGTCCAGCGACAACGGCTCAACCAGGTCGGTGTGGCGCAGGAAGATCTCGCGCACCTGGCGTGACACCGCCTTGTAACGTGCGAAGTCGGGCGGCACGAAGATCGCATCCGGGCACAGGCGTTCGGCCCGCACTGCCGGCATGGCCGAACGCACGCCGAACACGCGTGCCTCGTACGATGCCGCGCACACCACCGAGCGTGCGCCGCGCCATGCCACAACCACCGGCTTGCCGCGCAGTGACGGATCGTCGCGCTGCTCCACCGACGCGTAGAACGCGTCCATGTCAACGTGGATGATCTTGCGCAGTCGGGTCATGTCAGGTGGAAAAGTCGGGGCCGGGCCGGGTGGGCCACACGCCGAAGTATGGTCGTTGCACATCAACAGGATGCGCGTATTCCCTTGAAAACACTACGGTTGCGTACGGTTGAAATGTTTGATCGGCGCAGTTTCCACGGGCATTCTCGGGCGCTTGTTTCCCTGTTCTCCGCTTCCAGGATTGTGCTTCATGACCCGTCTCCACGCGTTCAACCGCGAACAGCTGCTGGCCAGCGCACGCGGTGAACTGTTCGGCACCGCCGCCGGCCGTTTGCCCAACGACCCGATGCTGATGTTCGACCGCATCACCGACATCCGAGAGGACGGCGGACCGCATGGCAAGGGCATGGTACGCGCCGAACTGGATATCCGCCCGGACCTGTGGTTCTTCGGCTGCCACTTCATCGGCGACCCGGTGATGCCAGGCTGCCTGGGCCTGGATGCCATGTGGCAGCTGACCGGCTTCTTCCTGACCTGGCTGGGTGCACCCGGCAAGGGCCGCGCGCTGGGCTGTGGCGAGGTGAAGTTCACCGGCCAGGTATTGCCGGACGCCAAGCTCGTACGCTACGAGATCGACATCAGCCGGGTCATCAACCGCAAGCTGGTGATGGCCCAGTCGGACGCCCGCATGTACGTGGACGACCGCGAAATCTACAGCGCGCGCGACCTGCGCGTCGGCCTGTTCACCGAAACCGGGAGCTTCTGATGCGTCGCGTCGTCATCACCGGCATGGGCATCACGTCCTGCCTCGGCAATGATCTGGATACCGTTTCGGCCGCGCTGCGTGAGGGACGCTCGGGCATCACCGCCTTGGCCGACCACGCCGAAGCAGGCCTGCGCAGCCAGGTCGGTGGCCGCGTCGACCTCGACCTGGACGCCTTGATCGACCGCAAGCAGAAGCGCTTCATGAGCGACGCGGCGGCCTTCGCCTACCTGGCCATGCGCGATGCCATCGCCGATGCCGGGCTCAGCCCCGAGCAGGTCAGCAGCCTGCGCACCGGCCTGATCGCCGGTTCCGGTGGCGGCTCCAGCGAATGGCAGATCGGTGCCGTCGACCTGCTGCGCGAACGTGGCGTGCGCAAGGTCGGCCCATACATGGTGCCGCGCACGATGTGCTCGACGGTCTCGGCCTGCCTGGCCACGGCCTACCAGATCAAGGGCGTCAGCTACTCGCTGTCGGCTGCCTGCGCGACCTCGGCGCATTGCATCGGCGCCGCTGCGGACATGATCCGGCACGGTGCGCAGGACATCATGTTCGCCGGCGGTGGCGAAGACCTGCACTGGTCGATGAGCGTGATGTTCGACGCGATGGGTGCCCTGTCGACCAGCTTCAACGAAACCCCGGCCAGTGCCTCGCGCCCGTACGACAAGGACCGCGACGGCTTCGTCATTGCCGGTGGTGGCGGCATGCTGGTGCTGGAGGATTACGACCACGCCGTCGCACGCGGTGCCCACATCCATGCCGAGCTGATCGGCTATGGCGTCACCTCCGACGGTGCCGACATGGTGGCGCCCTCCGGTGAAGGTGCGGTGCGCTGCATGAAGATGGCGCTGCAGGGTGTCGATCGCCCGCTGGACTACCTGAACACCCACGGCACCTCGACCCCGCTTGGCGATGTCACCGAGCTCAACGCGATCCGCGAAGTGTTCGGCGATGCGGTGCCGCCGCTGTCTTCGACCAAGGCGTTGTCCGGGCACTCGCTCGGTGCAGCCAGCGTGCACGAGGCGATCTACTGCCTGCTGATGATGCGCGATGGCTTCGTTGCCGGTTCGGCCAACATCGGCGAGCTGGACCCGAAGGTGGAGAGCTTCCCGATCCTGCGCGAGAGCCGCGAGCAGAAACTGGATACGGTGATGTCCAACAGCTTCGGCTTCGGTGGCACCAACGCCGCGCTGGTGTTCGGGCGGGTGTGATGGGGACGGGCGTGCCGACCAACGGTCGGCACCCACCCAAGGATGTAGAGCCGAGCCATGCTCGGCTCTGTGCCAACCAAGGTTGGCACCTACCGGGGCACTGGGCCGACCAACGGTCGGCACCCACCTTACTTCGGCAGCAACGGCAGCAGCAGCGCGTGCGCGTCCACCAGGGATCCAACGATGCGGTGGCCCAGGGCACGCAGCTCTTCATCCGGATGCACCAGGTCCGGCACCTGGATCACGGTCATGCCAGCCGCCAGCGCCGCGCGCGTACCGGCCGGTGAATCCTCCAGCGCCAGGCAACGCCCGGGCACCTGCCCCAATCGCTGCGCGGCCAGCAGGTAGATATCCGGCGCCGGCTTCGGCCGCGCCACGTCGCCACTGGTGATCACCGCATCGAAATACGGCAGCAGGCCAGCAGCGGCCAGCTTGCGGTTGGCCCGCGGCTGCCGCGTGGTGGTGGCCACCGCCCGCGGTACCGCGTGCACTTTCAGCAGCTCCAGCAGTTCCAGGATGCCTGGACGCAACGGCAACCCGGTCTGCGTACGTGCCTCATACAGGTCGTGGCAACGTGCGGCCACCGCATCGATCACGCTGTCCTCGATGCCCTGCGCGCGCAGCAGCGCGTGCGAATCGCGGTCGCCGAGGCCGACCATGCGCAGGAACACCGCCTCGTCCAGGCCCAGCCCGAATTCATCGGCGGCCTGGCCCCAGCAGGCCAGCGAGACACGCTCGCTGTCGATCATCAGGCCGTCCATGTCAAAGATGACGGCGTCGGGAAGAAACGGCAGCGCAGCGATGGGGGTCATGGAGCGAACAGCGTATCCAGGTCGGTAGGGGTGAGCTGCCGCCATTGCCCTTCGTCCAGCCCCTGCAGGTCCAGCTCGCCGACGCGGCTGCGGTGCAGGGCCTGCACGTGGTTGCCGGTGGCGGCGAACATGCGGCGTACCTGATGGTAGCGGCCTTCGTGCAGCACCAGCCGCGCACGGCGCGCATCCAGCACTTCCAGTTCAGCCGGCAGCAGGGGCGTCTTCTCCGATTCCAGCATCAGCGTGCCGCTGGCGAACAGCGCCACCTCGTCGCCGCGCAGGTCCTCGCTCAACTCGACCTCATAGACTTTCGGCAGCTTCGACTTCGGCGAGATGATCCGGTGCAGCAGGCCACCATCGTCGGTCAGCAACAGCAGGCCACTGGTCTCGCGGTCGAGGCGGCCGACCGTGGACAGCACCGGATCGCGGTCGCGGAAGCGCGGCGGCAACAGGTCGTAGATAAGGCGCCCGGTGTCCTTGGTCGAACAGGTGTAGCCAGCCGGCTTGTGCAGCAGGATCGACAGCCCCGGCGGTGGGTCCAGCGGCTCGCCATCGACCCGGATGGCGTCATGCGGCACCTGGTCGTCGGCATACAGCACCTCGCCATCGGCGTCGGTGACGCGGCCTTCGCGGAACATCCATTGCACCTGCTTGCGGCTGCCATAGCCCAGGTTGGCGATGTGCTTGACCAGCTTCACTTGCCCTTCCCCTTCACGGCTTCCACCAGCTTGAAACCGTCGCGCTCGGCGACCACGCGCACCGCGCCGAAGCTGTCGTTGAGGGTGTGCTCGTAAGGCAGGTGGCGGTTGGCCACCACGTACAGGCGCCCGCCCGGGCGCAACGCCTGCGCAGCCACGGCGATGAAGCGCTGGCCGATGTCCGGGCGGTCAGCGCGCGAAGGCGTGTGGAACGGCGGGTTGCTGATGATGACGTCGTAGCCCGGCTCGATGCCGGCGGTGACGTCCTGCCACAGGAAACGCAGCGGCAGCGGTCGCGGCGGCGGCGCCAGATTGAGCTCGGCCAGTGCCAGCGCGCGCTGCTCGGCCTCGTACAGGTCCAGCGCGGTGATCTTCGGGCAGCGTTCCAGAAGTTCGCGCGACAGATAGCCGTAGCCCGCGCCGAGGTCGGCGGCGCGTCCGGCCAGGTCGGCCGGCAGGTGCTCGGCCAGCAGCGCCGACGCCGGATCGATGCGATCCCAGGCGAACACGCCCGGGCGGCTGAGGAAGCGACCGCCCACGATCGGGCGCACCGCATCCAGCGCCGACCAGCGCTTGGCCAGGTCAACGTCGTGCCGGCCCTGCAGCGGGGCGGTCCAGTACACGCGGCAGTGGCTCTTGGTCAGGCAGCCACCGAGGCCGGCCAACTGCTTGAGGTCGCCCTCGCCCGAACGCGCACCTTCGTTGTTGGACTGGCAGGCAACGATGCGGCCGCCATCGGCGACCAGCGCCAGCGCACGGGCGAACAGCGCACGGGCTTCTTCGCGCTGGCGCGGCGGCAGCACCAGCACCAACGGGTAGCGGCCCTTGCCGGCCGCGTCATCCAGCTGGCCGCTGACGGTCCAGCCGGCAGCCTGCTGCAGCGGTTGCGCGAACGGGGCGAAGCTCTGTTCGCAGTGCACCTCGCGGTTGCCGGCCACTTCGCGCAATGGCCAGCCATCGCGGGCACGCAGGAAGGCCACCGGGCCCTCCGGCCAGCGCAGGGCGCCTTGGGAGAACGGCAGGAGCAGGGTCTGCAGGGGGGCGTCGTCGCTGGAGGCCATCGGCGCGGGTACTTCAAGCGTGAGGGCCGTCCATTGTACCGGCTTGGCCGGGCCGGCCCCGGCGGCCCGCTTTGCGAAACCCGAACGGGGCCTTGATCCGCCAGAAACATTGAAACGTTCAGGGTAGAGGCTCCCCCCGGAAACCCAGGAGAACCTGCATGCGAGCCTTGTTCGTCGGTGGCGTGGTCGACAACAGTGAAATGGACCTGGAAGGCAGCCATCCGCCCGTGCACTACCCCGAGGACACCGGCGGCGGCCACTCGCGCTACCGGCTGCATCAGATCGGTCATGGTGCCGACGGCAGCGTTGCCTACGCCGTCTATGGGGCACCGGACCTGGCCGATGACGAGGTGGCGAGGGTTGCAGAGGAGCGTGCGTACGCACGCCGATTCGAGGCGACGCCGACGTTGTTCGAGCACTGACACATCCGTAGCGCCCGAGCCCACGCTCGGGCGGCGGCAGAGCCGAGCGTGGGCTCGGCTCTACACCGGATCAAGGCGCCTTGGGTGGCAGGCGGTTGATACTGGCGATTTCATCCAGCCACACATGGTGCTGCTGCACCGGCGTGTCGTAGTCATCCAGGCGCAACTGGCCGTTGCTGCCTTCATCACCAGTGGCGTTGCGGTATTGCTGCACAGTTGGCCTCACCGCCACCGTGCCGAGCAGGCGGCGGCCATCGTGCAGAATCAGTTCCACCTGCGTTTCGCCATCCAGCTGCGGCAGCAGGGCTTCCAGGCGCGCGATCTGCGCCGGATCGGTGTGGATACGTGGAGCTATACGGGACATCGGCGACCTCCTGACTGGAGGGTCGCCTATCGGCCGTGAATGTTCAGTGCAGCGCGCTGTCCGCGCGCGGCACCTGCACCTTGCGCACGGCAGCCACCAGCTGCGCTACCGAGTACGGCTTGGCCACATGCTCCTGGAAGCCCGAGGCCAGCGCGCGGCGACGGTCGTCGGCACGCGCCAGTGCAGTCACCGCCACCGCAGGCAAGGTCGCCGCATCCACGCCCATGTCCTCGCGCAAGGTGCGCACCAGCCCATAGCCATCCATGCCCGGCATGCCGATGTCGGTCAGCAGCACGTGGTATTGCAGGTGGCCGGTGTCGGCCAGCAGTGCCAGCGCTTCGCCGGCCGAACTGGCCGCAGACACGCTGGCGCCCTGCTCTTCCAGCATGCGCCGCAAGTACTCCAGCACTTCCGGCTGGTCTTCCACCGCCAGCACATGCATGCCGCGCAGCGGATACGGCTCGACGATCACCGGCTCCAGGATCGGCCCGCTGATCACTTCGCGCAGCGGCCGCCGTTCGGCATCGGGAACATGCTGGGGCAGGCGCACGGTGAAGGTCGCGCCGTGGCCGTGACCCTCGCTGGCCGCAGTGACCGTGCCACCATGCAGTTCGACCAGCTGCTGCACGATCGCAAGGCCCAGGCCCAGGCCGCCATGGCGGCGGGTGGTGGTGCCGTCAGCCTGGCGGAAGCGGCTGAACAGATGATTGAGGAATTCGGGTGCGATGCCATCACCGCTGTCACGCACGGTGATCTCCCAGTAGTTGCCGTCGGCCCGCAGCTGCAGGTCGATGCGGCCTTCAGCCGGGGTGAACTTGATCGCGTTCGAGAGCAGGTTCCAGAACACCTGCTGCAGGCGCGTGGCGTCGCCCAGCACCAGGCTGGGTTGCGTGGGCAGCTGCAGGTGCACGTCCAGCGCCTTGCCTTCGGCCACCAGTTCCTGCGCGCCGATCGCCTCACCCAGCACCGCGCACAGGTCCAGCACTTCCACCTCCAGCTGCACCTTGCCCAGCAGCATGCTGCTGAGGTCGAGCATGTCCGAGATCAGCCGCTTCTGCGCACCGGCGCTGTTGGCGATCACGTTCAGGCCCTTGTACAGCGGACTGGTGTTGTCCACTCGCTGCAGAAGCAATTCGCTCCAGCCGAGGATGGTGGTCAACGGCGTACGCAGCTCATGCGACAGCGTGGCCAGGAATTCATCCTTCAGCCGCGCCATGTTTTCCGCAGCACTGCGCGCGGCACGCTCGGACTGCAGCAGTTCCTCGCGGGCCAGCTCGATCTCGCGGCGTTCGGTCACGTCCGGGCTGCTGCCGGCCAGGCCGATGAAGCGGCCCATGCGCGAGAAGCGCGGGCGGGCGTTCATCTCCAGCCAGCGCCACTGGCCATCGGCACGGCGTGCGCGCACCAGCGCATGCATCGAGCGCTGCGCCTTCAATGCTTCCTGCAGTTCGTACTCGAAGACCGATGCGTCGTCCGGATGCACCAGGCCGCGCCAGACGTCCTCCGGCACGCGCGTCTCGTCACCGCCGAAGAACTCGCTGAAGGCACTGTTGACGAAACGGGCATGGCCGCGCTCGTCCAAGACCCACACCGGCATCGGCAGGCCGTCGGCCAGCGCACTGAAGCGGGCTTCGCTTTCGCCCAGCTCCACTTCCATCTGCTTGCGTGCGGTGATGTCGAAGAACAGGATGCCGACCTTGTCCTCGCCCGGCCGGCCCACGCGCACCGCATCCACCGCGAACGAGCGGCCCAGCGCACGCGCTTCCATCTCGAACTGGGCCGGGCGGCCGCTGCGTGCGACCTCGCCATAGATGCGGAACCAGTCCTGCTCATGGCCGGGCTCCAGCGCCGTCATGCGCTTTCCACGCGCATCCTTCAGCCCGGTGTGGCGCTCGAAGGCATCGTTGACCTCGATGAAGCGGTAGTCGACCGCACGATCACCCTCGAACAGCACCTGGATCACGCAGAAACCGGCGTTGATGCGCTCAAGCACGCCATGATGCAGGTCGGGTTCGGGCGCCGGCACCGTCATCGGTGGGCGCTCCACAAGGGGCGGCAGTGTGGACAAGGGTGTCTGTGCAGGCCAGGTTGGAGGCACAGCATCTTCCAAAGGGCGTATTCACAGCGTCAAGCGCCGTCAGTCATGGTTGACGTCGATGAATTGGCGGCAACCGCTCTTGCAGACGACGCATGCGGCCATTGCCGACACCGGGAAGCAGGATCACACTCGATCTGTGATCAACATCGCCCCCATCGAGGGGACGCAGGAGACCGTGATGAAACGCTCACTCGCGATTGCCCTGTTGGCAGGCGCCCTGGCGGCGGGCGGCGCCAGCGCGGCCCCGCGCACCGTGACCGACCCGGAAGCTCCCCGCGCATTGCAGGCCGATGGCCCGGTCAGCGTGAAGTGGGACGATCCGGCCAAGTTCACCGAAATCCGCCAGAGTACCAACCGCTTCGAAGCCGAGCGTGGCGACTGGGTGCAGCAGCTGGCACGCTACCTGCAGACCGCTGCCGCCAAACCGCTGCAACCGGGACAGACGCTTGATGTGACCCTGGTCGACATCAAGCGCGCCGGTGACTACGAGCCGTGGCACGGCCCGCGCGGCCGCGACATCCGGATCATGCGCGACATCTACCCACCGCGGATCAGCCTGCAGTACACGCTGAAGGACGCCAGCGGCCGCATCATCAGCGAGGGCGACGCGCGCCTGAGCGATACCGGCTACCTGCACAACATCGGCCTGAAGAGCGACAGCGATCCACTGCGCTACGAAAAGCGCCTGATCGACGACTGGGTGAAGCGGCAGCTGACAGCGCAGGCCACCGCAGCACGGTAGGCCGTAGGCCCATCGGCAGGTGTCGACCTTGGCCGACACGCATTCACAGCGCCGACCAGGGTCGGCCGCTACGGAAGCCGAGCCTGCGCTCGGCTCTACACGTACACCTTCGCCACGCGCTTGACCGCGCACGGCAGCTGGTAGGCACTGACGCCACAGCGCGGCGCCAGCTCCGACAGCGTCGGCGCGGAGCCCCACAGCTCCACCACGCTGCCGATGCCGGCCTGCGGATGCGCGGTCAGGTCCACCGTCAACATGTCCATCGACACGCGCCCGATCAGCCCGCCGGGCTGGCCGTCGATCAGCACCGGGGTGCCATTCGGGGCGAACTGCGGGTAACCGTCGGCATAGCCAAGCGCGACCACGCCCACGCGGGTGCGCGCCTTGGCCACGAAGCGCGCGCCATATCCCACCGGTTCACCGGCTTCAATCCAGCGATCGGCGATCACCTTGGACTGCATCGTCATCACCGGGCGCAGTCGCGCGGTCAACGCGGTGTCATCCGGCAGCGGGTTGGCGCCGTACAGCATCAGGCCCGGGCGCACCCAATCGCTGCGCACCTCCGGCCAGCCCAGCAGCGCCGGCGAGTTGCACACGCTGGTCTCGCCCTCCAATCCATCAATGGCGCGCGCGAAGGTTGCGGCCTGCTCGCGGGTGCGCTCGCTGTCCAGTTCGTCGGCACGTGCCAGATGGGTCATCAGCACGATGCGCTCGACCTGCGGCAGCGCCGACAGGCGTGCATGCGCCGCGCGGAAGCTGTCCACGTCCAGGCCGAGGCGGTGCATGCCGCTGTCCAGCTTCAGCCACACCGTCAACGGGCGCGGGCTGTCGAACGCCGCCAGTGCCTCCACTTGCCACGGCGAACCGACGGCGAACCAGAAGTCATGCTCAGCCACCAGCGCCATGTCGCTGGGCTCGAAGATGCCTTCCAGCAGCAGGATCGGCGCACGGATGCCGGCCTGGCGCAGCTCCAGTGCCTCTTCGATGGTGGCCACGCCGAATCCATCGGCCTCGCCCTCCAGCGCCTGCGCACAGCGCACCGCGCCATGCCCATAGGCATCGGCCTTGATGATCGCCAGGGCCTTGCCACCGCCCAGTTCACGGGCGAGCCGGTAGTTGCTGCGCAGGGCGCCCAGATCGATCAGCGCGCGGGCAGGACGCATGTGCGGTTCTCGAGTTGCGGCGCGTGACCGTACTGGCCGTAGCGGAAAATATCCAGGCCTTCGGTGCTGATCTGCGGCTGTCGCGCGCTCATCAGGTCGGCAAGGTAGCGGCCTGAGCCGCAGGCCATGGTCCAGCCCAGCGTGCCGTGTCCGGTATTGAGGTACAGGTTGCGGAACGGCGTGGCGCCGATCACCGGCGTACCGTCCGGCGTAGCCGGGCGCAGGCCGGTCCAGAACTGCGCGCGCGACAGGTCGCCGCCCTTCGGATAGAGATCCCTGACCACCAGTTCCAGGGTCTCGCGGCGGCGCTGCGACAGCGACAGGTCGAAGCCGGCCACTTCGGCCATGCCGCCGACACGGATGCGGTCGTCGAAGCGGGTCACCGCCACCTTGTAGCTCTCATCGAGGATGGTCGAGGTCGGCGCCATTGCCGGGTCGGTGATCGGCAGGGTCAGCGAATAGCCCTTCAGCGGGTACACCGGCAGGCGCATGCCCAGCGGTGCAACCAGCGCTGGCGAGTAGCTGCCAAGCGCAACCACGAAGCGGTCGGCGGTTTCCAGCTTGGCGTCGATGCGCACGCCGGTGATGCGGTCGCCATCGAATTCCAGGCCGGTGATGTCCTGGTCGAAGCGGAATTCGACGCCGGCATCCACGCACATCTGCGCCAGGCGGCGGGTGAACAGCTGGCAGTCGCCGGTCTGGTCACGCGGCAGGCGCAGCGCGCCGACCAGGCCATCGACGTGGGCCAGGGCCGGTTCGGCCTGGATGATGCCGGCGCGGTCCAACACCTCGTACGGCACGCCGTACTGGGCCAGGATCTCGATGTCCTGCGCCGAGGCATCCAGCTGCTGCTGGGTGCGGAACAACTGGGTGGTGCCCAGGTCGCGGCCTTCGAATTCGATGCCGATCTGCGCGCGCAGCTCGTTCAGGCAGTCGCGGCTGTACTCGGACATGCGCACCATGCGCGCCTTGTTGATCGCATAACGCTCGTGGGTACAGTTGCGCAGCATCTGCCACAGCCAGCGGTACTGGGCCAGGTCCATGCCCGGCTTGATCGCCAGCGGCGCGTGTTTCTCGAACAGCCAGCCGATCGCCTTCTTCGGCACGCCCGGCGCCGCCCACGGCGAGGTGTAGCCGAACGACAGCTGGCCGGCATTGGCGAAGCTGGTCTCCAGCGCTGGGCCGGGCTGGCGGTCGATGACCGTGACTTCAAACCCGGCCTGTCGCAGGTACCAAGCACTGGTAGTGCCGATCACGCCGCTGCCGAGAACTAGGACTCGCATGGGACTTCTCCAACCCGATCATTCCCTGCACTGGAGCGTGCCGGGGCCATAATTGGGGAAGTATAGACAGCCAATACCAGTTGATTTGCCTGAATTGAAATCAACCGGCAGGATGTTCTCCTGCAATTCATTCCCCAAGGTTGACGGCCATGGCCACCCGTACCCGCGAACTGGACAAGATCGACCGCAAGATCCTGCGCATCCTGCAGGCCGAAGGCCGCATCTCCTTCACCGAGCTGGGCGAGCGGGTCGGCCTGTCGACCACCCCGTGCACCGAGCGGGTACGCCGCCTGGAACGCGAAGGGGTAATCACCGGCTATCACGCCCACCTCGACCCGGCCGCGGTGAAGGCCAGCCTGCTGGTGTTCGTGGAGATCAGCCTGGCCTACAAGTCCGGCGACATCTTCGAGGAATTCCGCCGCGCCGCGCTGAAGCTGCCCAACGTGCTGGAATGCCACCTGGTTTCGGGCGACTTCGATTACCTGCTGAAAGCACGGATCAGTGAAATGGCCTCCTACCGAAAGCTGCTCGGCAGCACGTTGCTGACACTGCCGCATGTACGTGAGTCGAAGAGCTACATCGTGATGGAAGAGGTGAAGGAGACGCTGAGCCTGCCGATTCCGGATTGAAGCTGGGAACCGGTTGGGGTCAGAGCCCGGTCATGGCGACAGTCAGCGCTGCTGCGGATGCTTCTGCGAGCGCTGTTCCTGCTGCTTGCCGCCCTTGTGCGGCGGCTGCGGCTCCATCTGCTGTTGTTGCTGTTGCTGCTGCGGGTTACGGCCCTGCGGTTCCTTGCCGGGATGACGGTTCTGCTGGTTTTTCATGGTCGCGATCCAGTGGACGAAGGACATGCGGCGGCGGAATGCCGGCGCAGGGCCACGGTGGTCCCGCAACGGTTAATCGCAGGCGAAAAAGCAGTGATCGGCTGGATGCTGTTTTCGTGCGTTCAGCCCGCTCAGCGTCAGCCAGCAGCAAACCCTGGTGGCACCAGGGCTCAGCGCTTGATCTGCTGCCCGTCGCCGGCCGGCACGCTGTCGTAGTAGCGGCCGGTGCGCGAATCGAACACGCGGTTCGGGCCGGCCGGGCGCACGCCGGGAACAATGCGGCCATTGCGGTCATAGACCTTGTCGGCCGGCTTCGGTACCGGTGCCGGCGCGACCCGGGCCGGACCGGTGGACTTGATCGGCTGCACCGGCTGCGGCGACGGCAGCACCTGCGGTTGCGGGCGAGCGGCCTGTGGCGGTGGTGCCACGGGCTGCGGCGCCACGGTGGTCGCGCTGCGGGTCGCAGTCGGGTCGGCGGTCGGCACCTGCGCCAGCGCGACGATGGGCAACAGGGCCAGCAGCAGGGGAAGGATTGGTTTCATGGCACGCTCCGGCGTGGATCGCGTTCACCTTGCGCCCGCCCCTGTGTGCCGCCCATGAACGGCCATCACACTTGCAAGGTTGCGCTTTCACCCCCACGTTTTCCGCCATCCCCAGGCCATCGACCCCACGGAGCGCCGCCATGACCGCCTTCGACCTGACGCCCCCCACTGCCACCCAGACCGAGGCGCTGATCGCTGGCCTCAGCAGCGAGGAGCGCCGCGTGCTGCTGCAGCACGGCACCGAGGCGCCGTTCTGCGGCGTGTTCCTCGACAACAAGCGCGAGGGGGTCTACTGCTGCAGGCTGTGCGCGCTGCCACTGTTCCGCTCCAGCACCAAGTTCGATTCCGGCACCGGCTGGCCCAGCTTCTTTGCGCCGTTCGACCCGGCGCACGTGCGCGAGATCCGTGATACCAGCCACGGCATGGTGCGCACCGAGATCACCTGCGCGCGCTGCGGCAGCCACCTGGGCCACGTGTTCCCGGACGGCCCGCCGCCCACCTACGAGCGCCACTGCCTGAACTCCGTCTCACTTTCCTTCACCGGCAATGGCGAGCCCTGGCCCGATCCGTTGCAGCGTGGCGGCGCAGAAAGCGGCGTTGCGGGCTGAAACACCCCGCTGACCGATTTCACAGATTCCCTCTTCAGAAAACCGGGCGACGGGCCGACAAGGAGATATCCCCTCTCCTTGCGTCGCCCCATGCTCATCATCGTTGGATTCCTGGTCGTCATCATCAGCGTGATCGGGGGCTACCTCGGTGCCCACGGCCGCCTGGGTGCCCTCTGGCAGCCCTATGAGCTGGTCATCATCGGCGGCGCCGCGCTCGGCGCCTTCCTGGTCGGTACCCCGGCCAAGACGGTCAAGCAGACCCTGCAGGCCATGGTGGGTGTGTTCAAGGGCCCGCGCTACAAGCAGCAGGACTACATCGATGTGCTCAGCCTGCTCTATGAACTGCTCAACAAGGCCCGCCGCGAAGGCTTCATGGCGTTGGAAGACCATGTCGAGCGCCCGGCCGAAAGCGCGCTGTTCGGCAACTACCCCAAGGTGCAGGCCGACCACCACCTGATCGACTTCATCACCGACTGCCTGCGCCTGATGATCGGCAGCAACATCGAGCCGCATGAGCTGGAACCGCTGCTGGAACTGGAGCTGGAAAAGCACCACGCCGAGGCCATGGCACCCTCACAGGTGCTGACCAAGGTCGCCGACGGGCTGCCCGGTTTCGGCATCGTCGCCGCGGTGCTGGGCATCGTCATCACCATGGGCTCGATCGGTGGCGACATCGTCGAGGTCGGTGGCCACGTGGCCGGTGCGCTGGTCGGCACCTTCCTCGGCATCCTGCTGGGCTACGGCTTCGTCGGCCCGATGGCAGCCGCGATGGAAGCGCGCGCCGAGCAGGACAGCCGCATCTACGAATCGGTCAAGACCGCCCTGCTGGCCTGCCTGCGCGGTTACAACCCGAAGATCGCGCTGGAGTTCGCCCGCAAGACGCTGCCGTCGAACGTGCGCCCGGCCTTCTCCGATTTCGAGCAGCACCTGAAGACGGTCAAGTAAGCCATGGCCGAGACCAAGCCCACCGTCATCGTCCGCCGGGTCAGGAAGGCCGGCCACGCCGCCCATCATGGTGGTTCGTGGAAGGTGGCCTATGCCGACTTCGTGACCGCGATGATGGCGTTCTTCCTGGTGCTGTGGCTGATGGCCACCACCAACAAGAACGACCGTGCGGCCATTTCCGAGTACTTCCGCAACCCCAGCCCGTTGAGCGGTCAGAGCGCCACGCCGGCGCCCGGCATGGCCGGCCCGGGCGGCGCCAGCACCTCGATGATCAAGCTGGGCGGTGCCACCGACATTTCGCGTGGCAACAGCAACGACCCGTTCCAGAACCAGAAGGAAGCGGTACCGCAGCCGGTGGACCAGCAGCAGCGCGACAAGCAGCAGCTGGAAGCACTGATGAAGGAGCTGCAGGAAGCGATCAGCAGGAGCCAGGCCCTGGAGCCGTTCAAGGATCAGCTGCTGCTGGACCTGACCCCGGAGGGCCTGCGCATCCAGATCGTGGACAAGCAGAACCGGCCGATGTTCGACCTCGGCAGCGCCACGCTGAAACCGTACACGCAGCAGATCCTGCACGAGCTGGCCAACTACCTGAACCACGTGCCGAACCGGATCAGCCTGACCGGCCACACCGACATCACCGCCTATTCGGCTGCACGTGGCTACGGCAACTGGGAACTGAGCGCCGATCGTGCCAATGCCGCCCGCCGCGCGCTGGTGGACGGCGGCCTGGAGGACAACAAGATCACCCGCGTGGTCGGCCTGTCTTCATCGGTGCTGTTCGACAGGGCCGACCCGCAGAACCCGGTCAACCGCCGCATCAGCATCGTGGTGATGACCCGGGCCGCCGAAGCGGCCGCCTTGGCCGGTGCCGGTCCGCAGGTGGGGCTGTCGGCGCCGACCGCCGACCCGGACGTGCAGGCCGCGCAGGGTAAGGCGCACTGAACCGGGGTCAGATCCCTTTCCCCTGGAAAGGGATCTGACCCCACCTGCGTGCGGCCGCTACAATGGCGGTCTTTCCGTTTCCAGGTGACCCCACCCCATGTCCCAGAACTCCAAGGCCAAGCGCGACAAGCGCAAGAAGCAGCAGGCCAAGCGCCCGTTCCTGCGCCTGAATGCCCAGCAGCAGGTGCAGAACCATGCCGTGCTGACCAACGAAGACGGCCAGGTGGTGGCGGCCATCGGCCTGCAGGGCCGTGAATGGCTGCTGGCCATCGGCGGCCAGACCATGGGCAACGCCGAGAACCCGGTGCCGATGCTGGCCATGCTCAAGCACCTGGCCAACGTGCAGGAGAAGGAAGGCCGTAAGGTCAACCTGGAGTACTCCGAACTGCTGCAGAAGCTGCTGGACACCCTGGCCGCCGAATCCGGCCAGACCGCTGACGAGTACCTGGACAAGCTGGTGTCCGAGTTCGAGACCGTGGAAGCCGAAGAAGGCGAAGAAGCCGCTGAGGCCGCCGAAGGCGATGTGGTTGAAGCTGCTGCCGACGCCGAGGCCACCCCGGTCGCTGACAGCGACAGCAAGCCGCAGGCCTGAACCGGCCGCGGCGGTGACGGTCTACGTCGATGACGCGGTGCATCCCTGGCGCGGACAGCGCTGGGCGCACCTGATGGCCGACACCCTGGCCGAGCTGCACGCGATGGCGGCGCAGCTCGGCATCCCACCGCGGGCCTTCCAGAACAAGGCCAGCGGTGCCCATTACGATGTCACGGTCGAGCTGCGCGCGCAGGCGATCGCGCTTGGCGCACGAGCGATTTCCCGGCACACCGAGCGCGAACTGGTCAAGGCGGTGATCGCCAACGCCCGGGCGCAATACCGGCCATAGGCTCGGCTGCCGTTTACCTCCTGTAGAGCCGGGCCGATGCTCGGCTGCTCTACGCGAAATGCAGCCGAGCGTGGGCTCGGCTCTACATGCGCAGCGCTGCCTGCCCGCTCAGAACGGGTCGCTGCCCAGCCGGATTTCCACGTTCAGCAGCGAGCACAGCGCCAGCATCGCGTCGTCGTCACGGGTCAGCGCCATCACGCCGGTGAAGCCGTCGCTGCCGGCATCCACGCTCCACAGCGTGTAGTTGTGCTCGCGCAGGCGGTCGAAGGCGGTGGCCATCAGCTGCACGCCGTCCAGGCCTTCGGCAAAGTCCTCGTCGTCCAGGTCGCCACCCCAGTCCAGCTGCAGGTTGAAGCGCGCCGACAGCTCGTTGACCGCCGACTGCAGCGATTCCAGGTCGTCGCGCTCCACATCGAAACCGGACTGCCAGGCGATGGCGGTGAACAGCGCCGGCAGCCAGTCGCTGTCCGCTTCCAGCGGCTGCCCGTCCTCGGACAGGTGCTCGCGCCAGCGGTTGAACTGCTGCAGGGCCAACTCTTCGTCGCCCGGGTTGATCAGCACCAGCAGGTTCCAGACCCGCGCCTCGAATCCATCCTCGTCGAAGTCGTGGATGTCTTCCTCGAAGTCGAAATAGTCGCTGTTGTCGGGCATGGCGGAACGTCCTCTGGGGCAGGCCGGCATTCTACGGTTTATCCTGTGCCGCTGAAGCCGGCCTTGGTGGCCGTCACTGTGAATGAAGCGATGAGCGATACCCCTCCCGACCACCTGGCGATCAACCCGGCCAGCCCCTTCCATGATGCGCAGGCGCTGGAGCGCGGCGTCGGCGTGCGTTTCAACGACGTCGAGCGCGACAACGTCGAGGAATACTCGGTCAGCGAAGGCTGGATCCGCGTGCAGGCCGGCAAGGCCCGCGACCGCCGCGGCAACCCGATGACGATCAAGGTCAAGGGGAAGGTCGAGGTGTATTTCCTGGACCAGAAGCCGGAATAACCGGCACCGGCATGTAGAGCCGAGCCTGTGCTCGGCTGCTTTTCGTTCCGGGTTCATGACGCCTGAAGCAAGCGCAGCCGAGCATGGGCTCGGCTCTACATGCCAGGGCGGAATCCGCGTCAGCGTCTGCAACGCCCGGTCCCAGGCGTCATTCGCGCTTGCGCGATTCCAGCAGGTCCAGGTTGCGGATCAGGCGCCGCGAGATCTCATCGGAGATCACCCCGCGCCGGGTCAACCGGAACAGTTCCTCGCGCTCGGCATTGAGGCCGGCGCTGCGCAGCTGGCGGTACCCCAGCTCCATGCGCCGCACCTTCTCCGGGTCCACGTCGGGCCCATCGTTGTCCTTCTCCAGGTGCCGCTGGTACAGCAGGCTCACCCGCGAGGCAGCGTCGTTGTACAGCTGCACGTTCTCGGTGTTCTGGTTCATCACCAGCTGCTGGCGCATGCGCTCGACCCCGGCCAGCGCGGCCTTTGACGACAGCCGGCGTGCCAGGTCCTCTTCCTTGCGCTCGCCCGAATCGGCCGGCAGCTGCAGGCCCTTCAGCAGCTGCGGCAGCGCCACGCTGGCGCCGACCAGCGAGAACAGGATCACCGCCGCGGCCAGGAAGATCACCAGGTCGCGCGCCGGGAACGCGCTGCCATCAGGCAGGAACAACGGCAGGGTCAGCACGCCGGCCAGGGTGATCGCACCGCGCACGCCGGCCACCGAGGTCGCCACCACGATGCGCCAGTTCGGTGCCTCGCCGCGTTCCAGGCCTCGGCGGCGTGCACGCAGCAGGTTCCAGCGCAGCGACAGCCATACCCACAGCAGGCGCAACAGGATCAGTGCCAGGTTGATCACCACTACGTACACCAGCAGCCACCACGCGCTCTGGTGGCCGGTCTCGTTCATGGTGGTGGTGGCACGTTCGACAATACCGGGCAGCTGCTCGCCCAGCAGCACGAACATGATGCCGTTGAAGCTGAACTGCAGCATGTTCCAGACGCCCGCGCGCTGTACGCGCATGCTGCCGGAGACACGGCCGGTCAGCTCGACGTAGCTCATCGCGATACCGGCGGCGACTGCGGCGAGGATGCCCGAGGCATGGATTTCTTCGGCCAGCAGGTAGGCCGCGAACGGGATCAGCAGGTTGACCAGCATCGCCGCACCCGGTTCCTCGCCGAAGCGGCGCCACAGCCAGCGCTGGAACGTGGACACGCCGAGGGTAACCGCCACGCCCACGGCCAGGCCGGCCACCGCCACCCACACGAAGGTCAGCGAGGCCGTGGCCAGCGAGAAGGAACCGGTCATCACCGCCGCCACCGCGAAGCGGAAGCAGACCAGGCCGGACGCATCGTTGAGCAGCGACTCGCCTTCCAGGATGTGCATCAGTCGCTTGGGAATCGGTGCCTTGGAAGCGATCGCGCCGACCGCCACCGGATCGGTCGGCGAGACGATGGCCGCCAGCGCAAAGCACACCGCCAGCGGCATCACCGGAATCATCCAGTGGATCAGCAGGCCGGCACCGATGACGGTGAACACCACCAGGCCGAACGCCAGCTCGAGGATCGCGCCCTTGTCGCGGAACAGGCCCTGCTTGGGGATGCGCCAGCCATCCAGGAACAGCAGCGGCGGCAGGAACAGCAGGAAGAACACTTCCGGCTCCAGCGCGTGGCCGCGGTTGAACACCCCGGCGATGACCGCGCCCAGGCCGATCTGCACCAGCGGCAGCGGCAACGAGAACGGGAGGACGCGAACCAGGTAGCCGCTGGCGACAACGGCCACCAGCATCGCCAGGACGACTTCAATGGTATGCATGCTTCTTCCAGGAAGCGGCGCGCGGGGAGGCTCGAAGGCCAGCGCCGGAAACCCGGAAAAAACTACCACATGCGGCCATGAGCGCGACGGCCGGGGCGGTCGCGCGTCAGCCCCGGCTCATGCCCCGTCGAAGCGGTACAGGTCCATGGCGAGGAAGCCGGCATCGATGCCGGCATCGATGCGGCGCGCACCGAAGCTGTCCTCGCCGGCTGCGCCCATCGCGAAGAACAGCGGCAGCAGGTGCTCGTCGGTCGGGTGCGCGCGTTCGGCGAACGGCGCCTGCCGGCGGTAGTCGAACAGGGCCTGGCGATCATCGGCGGCCAGGCGCTGTTCCACCCATTCGATGAAGGGCCGCACGTACGGCGCTTCCTTGCCGTCCTGGTAGTCGCCCCAGTCGTGCAGGTTGTGGGTGATGCTGCCCGAGCCGACCAGCAGCACGCCCTGCTCTCGCAGTGGCGCCAGCGCGCGGCCCAGCGCGAACTGGTGCCCGGGGCCGAGCAGCGGCTGGATCGACAGCGGCACCACCGGGATGTCGGCTTGCGGGCGCAGCAGCCGCAGCGGCACCCACGCGCCATGGTCGAGGCCACGCTCAGGGTCGAGCGCCACCGGCAGGCCGGCAGCGGCGATGCGGCCGGCCACTTCTTCGGCCAGCGCCGGATCGCCCGGCGCCGGGTACTGCAGTTCGAACAGTGCGCGCGGGAAGCCGCCGAAGTCATGGATCGTCGGCGGCTGCGGATGCGCGCCGACCTGCGGCTGCCGCCCCAGCCAGTGCGCCGAGGCCATCACGATGGCGCGCGGCGTCGGCAGGTCGCGCGCCAGCTCGGCCAGGCGCACGCCGACCTGGCCCGGATGCAGGGCGGTCATCGGCGAACCATGGGAGATGTACAGCGAAGGCAGGCGGGACATGGAATCCTCCGGTTGCAGGGTCAGGCGGCGATCAGCGCGAACGCAGGGTCCACTTGCCGTCGCCGACCAGGAACAGCACCACCAGCGCCAATGCCCAGAACGCCGGGTATTCCCAGCCGCCGCCGGCATTGGCGAAACCGAAGCCGTTGGCGCCGTGCACGGTGACGATGGTGCCCAGCAGCAACGGGACGCCGGCCAGGCCCACCCAGCGCGCGTAGATGCCCAGCAGCAGCGCAGTGGTGATCACCAGCTCGGCGCCGATGGTGAGGTAAGCCAGCACGCCGGGCAGGCCCAGCGATTCGAAAAATGCCGCCGTACCGGCCGGGGTGAATACCAGCAGCTTGATCAGCGCATGGACCAGGAACAGCACGCCCAGGGCCAGGCGCAGCAGGGTGGCACCGTACGGGGCCAGCGGCGAGACAGGAGCGGTCGTGGTGTGCATGGCAAAGCACCTTGACGGGAGTGGAGACAGGTTATTGCGCCTTCATGAGACGATAAATACGATCGTTTGACCTTATTTATTTCAGAAGGCGCAACAATGGACACCCTCGAGGCGATGCGCGTGTTCGTAGCGGTGGTCGAGCGCAACGGCTTCAGTGCCGCGGCACACGCCCTGGACATGTCGACCGCCGGCGTCACCCGCCAGGTCGCGGCACTGGAAAAGCGCCTGTCCACCCGCCTGCTCCACCGCACCACGCGGCGGGTCAGCCCCACCAGCACCGGCGCCGCCTATTACGCCCAGTGCGTGCGCCTGCTGGCCGAGTTCGACGCGCTGGAGGCCAGCATCGGCGCGCAGGCGCTGGAACCCTCCGGCACGCTGCGCATCAACGCACCGGTCAGCTGGGGCATCGCCCGCCTTGGCCCGTTGCTGGCCAGCTACCGCGAGCGCTTCCCGCAGGTGGAACTGGATCTGGCCCTGTCCGACCGCCTGGTGGACATGGTCGAAGAAGGCTACGACGTGGCCATCCGCATCACCCGCGAGCCGAGCCCGGCGCTGATCGCGCGCCGGCTGGGCGAATCGCGGGTGAGCCTGTGCGCGGCGCCGTCCTACCTGGCTGCACGCGGCACCCCACAGACGCCGCAGGACCTGCAGGATCACGCGTGCCTGAGCTACAGCTACTGGGCCGCTGGCGACCACTGGCCGCTGCAGGGACCCGGCGGTGAAGTGAAGGTGGCGGTGAACAGCCTGCTGCACGCCAACAACGGCGACGTGCTGCGCGAAGCGGCGATTGCCGGCATGGGTGTGATCCTGCAACCCGACTTCCTGCTGAAAGACGCGCTGGCCGATGGCCGCCTGGTGCGCGTGCTACCGGAATGGGAGGCCTCGCCGATCGGCATCTTCGCGGTGTATGCCAGCCGTAGCCACCTGGCGCCGAAGGTGCGCAGTTTCATCGACCACCTGGTGGAGGCCGGGGTGTAGCCGAGTCTCGCGCTTGCCGGCCAGCGGCCGGCACTACCGTCATGCTTCCGTCTGATGCTTGCCGGCCAGCGACCGGCACTACCGTCATGCTTCGGCCGGGCGCCTGCCGGCCAGCGGCCGGCACTACCGTCATGCTTCGGTCGGATGCCTGCCGGCCAGCGGCCGGCACTACCGTCATGCTTCGGTCGGATGCCTGCCGGCCAGCGGCCGGCACTACCGTCATGCTTCGGTCGGGCGCCTGCCGGCCAGCGACCGGCACTACCGTCATGCTTCAGTCGGGTGTGCTGGCCGCTGGCCGGCAAATACGAAAATCCGTAATGTTTCGGTCGGCTAGTGCCGGCCGCTGGCCGGCAAATACGAAGCCCCGATCAGGCAGGGACTTCATCCAGCGCGTCGATGATCCGCTCCAGCGGCGCCGGCCGCCCCAGCAGGTAGCCCTGCACCTGGTCGCAGCCGTGCGCGGCCAGCCAGTCCAGCTGCCCCGGCGTTTCAACGCCCTCGGCGATGATGGTCAGGCCCATGCTGTGGCCGAGCGACAGCAATGCGCGGCAGATCGAGGCGTTGCGCGGATTGGTTTCCACGTCGGCGACGAAACTGCGATCGATCTTCAGGATGTCCAGCGGCAGGTGTTGCAGGTAGGACATGCTGGAATAGCCGGTGCCGAAATCATCCAGCGACACGCGGATGCCCTGCTCGTGCAGGCGTTGCATGGTCTGCATCGCCTGCGCCGGCTTGCGCATCAGGCTGCTCTCGGTCAGCTCCACGTGCAGTGCGCCGCGAGCCAGTCCGAACTCCTGCTGGACGCGGGTGAATTCGGCCACCAGGTCGCTGTTGAAGAACTGCACTGCCGACACGTTGACCGCGATCGGCAGCTCGCCCCAACCGGCCTCGACCAACCGGCGCTGTGCCTTCGCCGCGGCGCGGATCACCCAGCGGCCCAGTGCCAGGATCAACCCGGTGTCCTCGCACAGCTGGATGAACTCGTTGGGCGGGATGAAGCTGCCATCGGCCTGCGGCCAGCGCAGCAGTGCCTCCAGCGCGGCCGGGCTGCCATCGCTGGCATGCCGGATGGGCTGGAAATACAGCTGGAACTCGTTGTCGATGGCGGCGTGGATGCGCCCGGCCAGGCGCAGGCGGTCGGCCAGCCGCGTGGTCACTGCCGCATCGAACCAGACCACCACGTTGCCCTCGGCACGCGCCGCGTGCGCGGCCTGTGCGGCCATGCCGATCACCTGCTCGGCGCTGTGGCCGTCACCGGCAGTGTGTACGGCCACACCGATGCGCGGTTCGAACTGGTGCAGCGAATCCTTGCCACGCATCGGCGCTGACACGATCTGCAGCAGGTCATCCAGCACGCGCTGGGTATCGTGCTCGGCCCCGATCGCGAACACGAAGTCTTCCGCCGGCTGGAATGCCAGCGTGCCGCAACGCGCCCCCAGTCCACCGAGCCGGGTCGCCATCGACTGCAGGACCGCATCGCCGATCTCGCGGCCCAGCGTATCGGCCACAAGCTGCAGGCCACGCAACTGCACGAAGGCGATGGTGTAGCCCTGCTGCTGCTCGTCCAGCTGTTCGGTCAGGGCGCGCACGTTGAGCAGGCCAGTGGCCGGGTTGTGCCGTGCCCGATAGGCCAGGTCGCGCTCGTAGGCCAGCCTTTCGCTGACATCCTCGGCCAGCACGAGGCACGCCGGCTGTCCATCGAAATCGAGTTTGGACAGGTGTGCGCGCACCTCGAACACACTACCGTCCTTGCGCCGGTGCAGGCGCACGGTCGCGTCCGGAGGATCGCCCACCTGTGCGCGCTGGATGGCACCCCGCACCTCGTCCCAGCCTTCGCGCGGGCGGATGTCGAGGATGCTCATCGCCAGGAACTCGTCGCGGCTGTAGCCGTACTGGCGCACCGCAGCGTCGTTGACCTCGATGAAGCGCAGCGTATCCGGGTCGAACACCCAGAACGGTGCAGGATTGCGGTCGAACAGCAGCCGGAAGCGCCGTTCCACTTCGCTCACCTGCTCGCGCGCCTGGTAACGCTCGCTCAGGTCGGTCAGCGCGCCGATCATGCGCCGCTCGCTGTCGGCCACTTCCACCCGCTGCCCACGCGCGCCCACCCAGCGCACCTCGCCCCCGGGCAATACCAGGCGGAACACCTGGTCGAGCACGGCGCCGCCGGCGAATGCCTGGTCAAAGGCATGCTGCAGGCGCGCGGCATCGTCGCGGTGCACGCGTGCGAAGAAATCGGCCACCGGCAGCGCATCGGTCTGCACGCCAAAAATCTCGCGCGCCAGCGGCGACCAGCGCAGCAATGCGGCGTCCTCATCCACGTACCAGGTACAGACACGACCGACCTGGTGCGCAAGACGCAGCTCGGCGTGGCCTGTTTTCAGCTCCTCGGCCATCGCCTGCTGGCTGCGGGTGCTGCGCCGCACGGCGTACAGCAGCACCAGCAACACCGCGATGTAAGCCAGTACGATCGCCACCAACGCCTGCAGGTACGGCCACCACGGCGCCAGTACGTCTTCGTCGGCCAGGCCGACCTGCACCGCCAGCGGGCTGTGTTCCAGCGTGCTGATGGTCATGATGCGCGGTACGCCGTCGACCACACCCGGCACGCTGCCCAGCTCGACCACCGCCTGCGTGCCGAGCAGGTCACGGCGCGGCAGGCCGTAGCGGCGGCCCACCGTGCCGTGCGGATCAGGCACGCGGGCCAGCATGTAACCCTCGGCATCGCTGATCGAGACCAGTCCGTTGGGGCCGACATCGAGGCCGCCGACGATGCGTTGCAGTTCGCCACAGCGCAGCCGTGCCAGCAGCCAGCGTTCGCCGGCCATCGGCAGCGCCAACGGCACCACCCAACCGCCATCGCTGGCCCGCTGCGGCGGGCCGATGTACAGGGCGCTGCCCTGGCCACGACGCTGCGGGTCGGTCCACAGCGGCAGCTGCAGGTCGCCCTCGCCGGCCGTCAACGGTCGGCCATGGCGGTCGAGCACGGCGATGCTGTGCAGTTCGGCATGCCGGCCCAGCACCCCGCCGATGGAGGCATCCATCAAGGCCGGCGCCTGCGCCGGCACGCTGCGGAACAGCTCGGCGGCGTCGGCGGCGATGCCGGACATGGCGCGCTCCAGGTTGCGCAGTTCCAGCGCCAGCAGGCGCTCGCTGCCCACCGCCAGCGCCCGGCTCTGCCGCTGTGCCGCTTCCAGGCGGCGGTGGTAGTCATTGACCAGCATGAGGGTCAGGCCGGTTACCAGCAGCACGCCCAGCAGCACTCCGCCCCAGGTAATGGCGCGCAGCGGGCGGGCCAACGCGCGTTTCAGCGCGAGCATCGGCGGGTGTTCCTTGTGCAGTCGGCTGGCTTCATGCGCGAACGAATCCTCCACGTCCCCGACCTCAACGGCCGGTGCACGCCATTCTTGACGCCTGACCCGCCCCCGCATGGCCACCTCCCCGTGTCCGCGCAGGGCTCCAGGGTCCAGCATGCACCACCCCGGTGACGGCGTGAAGATCGCGTCTGCGCGTTCAGCCAGATCCTGCACAGGACGGGCGGCGCAAGGACGCGGCCAGTGGCGCCGGAGCGGATTAGACTTGGGGTTTTCCGCTGCAAGAGAAGTCCATGTCCAAGCTGCGCCGTCCCACCCTGGCGCTGGCCATCGTTGCCAGCCTGTCCCTGGCCGCCTGTGACCGCCCGGCCGAACCGGCCGCCGGTGCCACCGCGCCGGCCGATGCCGCCCCCGCTGCGGCCAAGCCGATGCTGGGCAGTTTCGGCTTCGATGCCAGCGGCATGGATCGCAGCATCGCCGCCGGCGACGACTTCTTCGGCTTCGCCAATGGCACCTGGGTGAAGAACACCGAGATTCCGGCCGACCGCTCGCGCTTCGGCAGCTTCAACGTCATTGCCGAGAAGACCCTGGCCGACACCCGCGCCATCCTTGAAGGGGCGGCCGGCAACACCAAGGCCAGCGGTGACGACAAGCTGATCGGCGACTACTACGCTGCCTACATGGACGAAGCCGGCATCGAGCAGCGCGGCGTTGCACCCGTGGAGCCGCAGCTGAAGGCGATCGATGCGATCGCCGACAAGGCCGGGCTGGCCCGCGCCCTCGGCGGCGACCTGCGCGCCGACGTCGACCTGCTCAATGCCACCAACTTCTACACCGACCGCCTGTTCGGCCTGTGGGTGTCGGTGGACCTGCTGCAGCCGGACCGCACCGCGCCGTACCTGGTGCAGGGCGGGCTGGGCATGCCCGACCGCGATTTCTACCTGGGCGGCGGCCGCATGGCCGAGCTGCGCAAGCAGTACCAGGCCTACATCGCGCAGATGCTGCAGCTGGCCGGTGTGGCCGATCCGGCCGGCAAGGCGCAGCGCATCCTGGCACTGGAAACGAAGATCGCGCAGGCGCATGCCACCCAGGAAGAAACCAATGATGTGACCAAGGGTGCCAATCCGTGGACCCAGGCCGACTTCAATGCCAAGGCGCCCGGCATGGACTGGAACGCCTTCCTCGACGCGGCCGCGCTGGGCAAGCAGCAGGACTTCATCGTGTGGCAGCCCAAGGCCGTGGCCGGCCTGTCCAGGCTGGTCGCCACCGAGCCACTGGAGGTGTGGAAGGACTACCTGGCCTTCCACGCGCTGGACCGTGCCGCCGCCTACCTGCCGAAGAAGTTCGCCGATGCCCGCTTCGCCTTCCATGGCACCGCGCTGAGCGGCACGCCGCAGCAGAGCGACCGCTGGAAGCGCGCCGTGGATGATGCCAACCATGCCGTCGGCGAAGCGATCGGCAAGCGCTATGTCGAGAAGCACTTCGACGCGAAGACCAAGGAACGCGCGGACGAGATGGCCAAGAACATCATCGCCGCCTTCGCCAAGCGCATCGACGCGTTGGCGTGGATGTCCCCGCAGACCAAGGCGAGCGCCAAGGCGAAGGTGGCCGGCCTGACCGTGGGCATGGGCTATCCGGAAAAGTGGCGCGACTACACCGGCCTTGAGATCCGCCGTGATGACCCGCTGGGCAATGCGCAGCGCGCCGAGCTGTTCGAGTACCAGCGCAACATCGCCAAGCTGGGCAAGCCGGTCGACCACAGCGAGTGGGCGATGCTGCCGCAGACCATCAACGCGATGAACGTACCGCTGGAGAATCGCCTGGTGTTCCCGGCCGCGATCCTGCAGCCGCCGTTCTTCGACGGCGCCGCCGACGACGCGGTGAACTACGGTGCGATCGGCGCGGTGATCGGCCACGAGATCAGCCATGGCTTCGACAACGCCGGCGCGCTGTTCGATGAAACCGGCAAGCTGCACAACTGGTGGACCGCCGAGGACCTGAAGCAGTTCAACGCCGCCGGTGATGCGCTGGCCGCGCAGTTCAGCAGCTACGAGCCGTTCCCCGGCGTGCATGTGAACGGCAAGCTGACCCTGGGCGAGAACATTGCCGACGTGGCCGGCCTGGGCACCGCCTACGATGCCTACCAGCTGTCGCTGCAGGGCAAGCCGGGCCAGACCCTGGAAGGCTTTACCCCGGACCAGCGCTTCTTCCTCGGCTTCGCCCAGGCGTGGCGCAGCAAGAGCCGCGAGCAGGCGCTGCGCAACTCGCTGCTGACCGATGTGCATGCACCGGGCCAGTTCCGCGCACTGACCGTGCGCAACATCGACGCCTGGTACCCGGCGTTCGAGGTGAAGGAAGGCCAGAAGCTGTACCTGGCCCCGGACAAGCGGGTCAAGGTGTGGTGATGTAACCGGAACGGGCGCCGCAAGGCGCCCGTTTCACTTGCGGGTAGCTGCCAACCTTGGTTGGCGCTTCCGCGGCACCGCGAAAAGCGTGCCAACCAAGGTTGGCACCTACCAGGCAACCGCGGGCCACTCGCGCAGGATCTCCACCGGCGCGCCCATGCGTGCACAGGCGCGGCTGGCGAGGCCGTCGGGCAGCGCACGGCGGAACAGCGGCGCCATGCCCTGCATCAGCTTCGCAGACGCCGCAGCCTGGGCGCGCTGACGGCCACTGCGTGCAAGCATGCCTTCGGCCCAGTCCGGCAGCAGCGCCGCGCCCGCACCGAGGAACACCTCGCGCGACAGCCCCGGCACCGGTACCGGCAGGCGCACGCCGGACAGCACCTCCAGCACCTCGCGCGAGCGCTCATCCACACGCAGCTCCGGCTGACGTGCACAGAAGTACGCCGCCACTTCCGCTTCGCTGCGCGGCACATCCACCGCGCCCAGTGCCTCGGCCACGCAACGGTACTCGTCGTAATAGCGATCGGCGATGTGCGCCGGCACCTCGCGCCCGTAGCGTCGGAACCCCTGCAGGAAACCGAAGGCTTCGGTCACGTGCACCCAGGTCAGCAACTGCGGATCGTCGGCGGCGTAGGGCTCGCCCTGCGCGGTCTGGCCGCGGATCTGCGCATGGATGCGGCGCACCCTGGCCACCAGCGCCTCCACCTCGCCGCTGGGCGCATAGCTGGTGCCGGCGACGAAGGCGGTGGTGCGGCGCAGCCGACCCACCAGGTCCTGGCGGAAATTGGAGTGGTCATAGACCCCGGCCAGCGCGCGTGGGTGCAGGGTCTGCAGCATCAGCGCGCACAGGCCACCGGCGAGCATCGAGGGAAATTCGGCGTGCAGCCGCCAGGTGACGCTGTCCGGCCCGAACCAGCCCGGGTCGCCCTGCGGATGGTCGTAGTCGATACCACTCTGGCCGCGCGGGAAGGCGTCCAGTACCCAGCGTCGGATCGGCGCCGTGACGGGGCGGGAGAGTCGCTGCAGCAAAGCCGGCATCACAGGTCCAGGAGAGGCGGAAGAACAGTCGCGTCTTGCGCGGTTGGCTCCGATTCTCGGCGATCACGCCTCCGGCGGCGAGCCTCCCCGCTCAGCGACGGTTTCATGTGCGGCCGCAGCACGTTTCACCCTGCGACATCCTGTCGCAGGCCGTGACTGCGCTGCTGCATTGCATCAATTTTCACTCCCGCCGGTCAAACCCTTGCGCCGCTTGGCATTGCCCCCATTGCACGGCTCGCTGGAAGTGCTAGAACTGGATCCGCCACACCGTCCAATGCTGATCGACGCACGTTCCACAAGGAGCCAGCCATGATTGCCTTGTTCAAGGGTTTGGGAATTCTGCTTCGCGACAACGAGCTCTACAGCAGCCCGTTCGACAAACAGGTGGCGCACTGGCGCAACCTCAGCGAGCAGCAGATCCGCGATGAAGTGGCTGTGCTGGCCCAGGCCAAGTGCCAGTGGCTGATCGCCTCGATCGTCGGCTGGCAGGCGGCCTCGCTGCTGATCCTGGGCCTGATCGCCAACTACCTGTGGCGCGACGACTTCCATATCACCTTCACCCGCGTGGTGATCGTGTTCGGCTCGTGGGTCTCGATCCTGTTCGTGATCTGGTTCATGGCCAACATGTTCGATCAGCAGGCCGGCTTCGAGCGCTGGATGAAGGCGTTCAACAGCCGCGCCCGCATCAGTTCCAAGGCCGACAGCGTGGAGCACGTGGCCGAGGCGCTGGACCTGGCCGAGCACTACCCGGAAGTGCTGGACTA
Source organism: Stenotrophomonas maltophilia group sp. Smal12 (assembly GCF_037079935.1). Lineage (NCBI taxonomy): Bacteria > Pseudomonadati > Pseudomonadota > Gammaproteobacteria > Lysobacterales > Lysobacteraceae > Stenotrophomonas > Stenotrophomonas maltophilia group sp. Smal12. Next base: position 29,394 of record NZ_JBAWUK010000029.1, read on the forward strand.
TAAGCAGGCGGTCACCGCCAGGCGCGAACTGCGCCACGAGGACATCCGCATCATGACCGAGATCGGCCGGATGAAGCAGCACTCCGAACTGGTCGGCCGCCTCAACCATGTGGGCGAGACCGAGCACCATCACGACCTGACACTGCAACCTGCCTACTGAGCCTTCAGGGAAGCGGGGGGACCCACACTGCCACCGTGATCACTCACGGTGGCAGTGTTCTATCGGGTCCTGGCTGACGCACTGGCGGAAGCCGTCGGGTAGCCCACGCATGGCCTCGGTCTTGCCTGCTGCAACGGCGAACCGGCGCAGCGGCGGTGTGGTGCACGCGGCATCGGTGCTGCACGCTGGGTCCAGCACCAGGTAATGGCAGTGGCCACTGCTGCTGGCAATGCACTGAAAGCGCGCCTCGCCATCGACCACCGTACTCTTGCTGTACAGCGTGTCCACGCCGTTGGCATGGGTGCGGGTGATCGAGGTGTTGCGGGATTTTTCGCAGCCGGCCAGTGCCAGCACGGCAACGCACGCAATCAGCAGACGGGACATGTTCATTCCTCGGTGCAGGGGGATGCGGCTGCGGCTACATGCCGCGGAACAGGCTCATGAACGGCTGGCTGACCACCAGCGTCTCCGTGCGCCCGCGCAGGCGCAGCACGCCGCGCCCGGTATCGTCGCGGCTGACCGCCGCCACTGCCTTCATGTTGACGATGGTCGAACGATGGATCTGGCGGAAGTGCTGCGCATCGAGCACTTCCAGCAGCTCGCGTAATGGCGTGCGCAGCAGGCTTTCGCCGCTGGCGGTGACCACGGTCGTGTACTTGTTGTCCGCGCGGAAGTACGCCACGTCTTCCAGCATGATCAGCTGCGTCTCGCGCCCGTTGCTGGCGGTGATCCAGGCCAGTGGCGGGCGCTCGGCCGCGCCCTGCGACGGGCCCAGCCGCTGCAGCAGGCGCTCGAGCACGGCATCGTCCTGGCGCGTCGATGGCAGCCGCGACAGGATGCGTTCGCGGGTGGCCAGCAGGCGCTCGTCGCTGACCGGCTTCAACAGGTAATCCATCGCGCCCTGCTCGAACGCATCGATGGCGTACTGGTCGTAGGCGGTGACGAACACTACCTGGGTGCGCGGGCTCAGCTCGGACAGCGCGCGTGCCACCTCGATGCCGCTGATGCCAGGCATGCGGATATCGAGAAAGGCGATGTCCGGCTGCTTCTCGGCCAGCTGCTCCAGCGCGCTGGCGCCGTCCTCGCACTCGGCCACCAGCTTCAGGTCCGGCCACAGCCGGCGAAGTTGCTCCACCAGCGACTGCCGCAGCAGTTCTTCGTCTTCAGCGATCAGTGCCTCAAGCGGCATGGCTGCGCTCCTTGTGCGACTGCGGCAGGGTCATGGTCGCTGCCACGCCACTGGGGAAGTTGGCGACGATCGCCACGCCGGCCTGCTCACCACAGGTCAGGCGCAGGCGCTCGCGCAGGTTCTTCAGGCCGATGCCGGTACCACTGGTGCCCTGGCCGAAGCCGAGCCCATCGTCGGCCACGGTCACCGTCACGTGGTCATCGAAGCCGCGCGCCAGGATCCAGATCGTGCCTCCGCCGGGCTTGGGTTCAAGGCCATGCTTGATCGCGTTTTCCACCAGCGTCTGCAGCGCCATCGCCGGCAGGTGCACGCCATGCAGTTCGCTGGGCACCTGCACTTCCACCGCCAGCCGTGCGCCCATGCGGATGCGCAGGATCTCCAGGTAGGCGCGGGTGCGTTCCAGCTCCACGCCCAGCGTGGACACCGATTCGTCCACCTGTGGCAACGAGCTGCGCAGGTACTGGATCAGGTGGCCGAGCATCTGCTCGGCCCGTGCCGGGTCGGTGCGGGTCAATACCTGCGCGTTGGCCAGCGTGTTGTAGAGGAAGTGCGGTTCCACCTGCGCATGCAGCAGGTTCAGCCGCGCCACCGACAGTTCCTTTTCCACCTGGGTCTGTTCGGCCGCAGCCTGTTCGTCGCGGCGCTGGTCGGCGACGCGGCGACTGATCGCACGGGTGACTGCTTCAGCGTTCTCGAAGTTGCTGCCCTCGTCCAGCGCCAGCAGGTCGGCCCACCAGCCGGCATCGGGTTCGAACAGCAGGGTAACGGTGCTGGTGCCCTGCCCCGGCGTGACCGTTGCCAGCACGCTGTTGCGCTTGATCGCCAGCCGCGCAGGCAGGTTCCAGCGCGACGGCTGGCGGCCATTCCAGAGATCGACCCGGCGCACATAGGCGCGCACCTGCAGGCTGCCGGCCGAGCTTTCCACGTCTTCCACGCGGGGTAGTTCGGAGATCGCCGCCTCCACCACCGAGAAGGCGTGGCCGGCGTCCATCGGCAGTTCGATCTGGCGGCGCTGGCGACCGGACAGGGTGGTGGCGTCCAGGCGACCGGCCACCAGCCAGACCCGGCGGATGTGGGTGATGGCACTGCCCAGCGCGGAAATGATCAGGAACATCGCCAGCAGGCCGAAAATCCAGCCCGGGCCATCGTTCATGCCACTGAAGATGCCGCTCCAGACCATGCCAGCGACGAACAGCGCCGCAGCCCAGGCCAGCAGGTGACGGAACAGGAGTGAGAGGCTGGCGAACACGGCGGCGCCTTGGAGGAAGGAGGTGAGCCGAGCATAGGGCGGCCGGCACTACCGGTGCTTCTTACTTGCGCTGGCCGGCGCTGGCGTCACGCACGGCGCGGAACGACTCGTCCTTGCTCCAGTTCGGCCAGGCACGGGAGTTGGCCAGCTGGTTGCCCAGCGTGTACAGCACTTCCAGGTCGCGGGCGGCACCGGCGAACACCCAGTCCGGCTGCCATTCGTCGCCCTGCTGGTGGTAACGCTTGGCGGTGTAGTCCTCGGAGGCTTTCTTGCCTGCGGCGACGCCACCGTCCACCCAGTCCTGGCCGGCCGACCAGGACAGCGCCGGCACGCCACGCTTGGCGAACGGGAAGTGATCGGAGCGGAAGAACAGGCCCGCTTCCGGCTTCGGGTCCGGCGTGTAGCGGATATCCCAGCCCTTGGCCACGTCCTTCAGCTGGTCCAGCAGCTCGAAACGCGCGGCGCCGTAGATGCCGAAGTCACGCGACGGGCCGAACGGCGCCATGCCGTCCATGTTGATCACCGCCACGGTCTTTTCCAGCGGGTACAGCGGATGGGTGGCGTAGTACTCCGACCCCAGCAGGCCCTTTTCCTCGGCGGTGACCGCCAGGAACAGCAGCGAGCGCTCCGGGCGCTTTTCCTTGGCGAAGCCACGGGCAAGCTCGATCAGCGAGGCGGTACCGCTGGCGTTGTCCAGTGCGCCGTTGAAGATGCGGTCGCCACGCGCGTCCGGCTCGCCCACGCCGATGTGGTCCCAGTGCGCGCTGTAGATGATCGTCTCGTCCGGGTGGCGGCTGCCTTCCAGGCGTGCGGCCACGTTGTGCGAGGTGATCACTTCGGTCTTCACCGCGTACTTCGCGTCCAGGCTGGCGCCGGTCAGCGGCACCGGGGTGAAGTCGCGCTGCTGCGCCTTCTTCTTCAGCGCCTCGAAGTCCTGCCCGGCGGAGCGGAACAGCTCCACCGCCAGGTCGCGCTGGATCCAGCCTTCCAGCAGCGGGTGGCTTTCGGCCGGGTTGTCGCGCACCACGTCGAACATGGTGTTGGTGTTGGAACCGGCCACGGTGGCCCAGCCATAGGAGGCCGGTGCGGTCTCGTGCACGATCAGCACGCCCAGTGCACCCTGGCGCGCGCCTTCCTCGTACTTGTAGGTCCAGCGGCCGTAGTAGGTCATGCCCTTGCCGTCGAAATCACCCTGGCCGGTCTCGAAGTCCGGATCGTTGATCAGTACGACGGCGATCTTGCCCTTCAGGTCCACGCCCTTGAAGTCGTCCCAGTTGCGCTCCGGCGCTTTCACGCCATAGCCGAGGAACACCAGCGGGGCCTTGCTGATGTCGACGTTGCTGGCGCCGTTCATGGCGGCGCGCACGGCAATCTGCTTGCCCTGCTCCAGCGCAACGGTCTTGCCGCCCTGGTGCAGCGCCAGCTGCGGTGTGCCGACGATGTCGCCCTTGCGCAGCGGCACGGCCTGGGTCCACAGGCGCTTGCCGTCCTTCAGGTCGCCGCCCGGCTGCAGCCCGGCATCGGCGAACTGCTTGCTGAGATAGGCGATGGTCTTCTCTTCGCCAGCGGTGGCCGGCGAGCGGCCTTCGTAGGCGTCGGAGGCCAGTTCCTTGACGTCGGCGGAGATCCGCGCGCCATCGAATTTCGGGGTGGCCGCCATCAGTGCGCTCGACACCGACAGGGCCAGCACGCCCAGTACCACTCGTTTCATTGCTCTCTCCAGCAGGGAAATCCTTCTGGAGTGTAATGGGATTCGGCAGGGCTGCGCCCTGCGCCTGCCGAAACAACGGCAACAGCCGAAGCAACAGCAAAAGCTGGTTTCCTGAGGGTAGGCGGGGTGGGTCCGGCTGCTGTTGGTGGGGTCTCGACCTTGGTCGACACGAACGGAAACACGAAGGGGTCAGATCCCTTTCCCGGCAGGAAAGGGCTCTGACCCCATCTGTGTGTTGCTTGGGCGTGTTACCAGTTCGGGTCTTCGGCCGGGGCGGCAGCAGGCTTGGGCTTCGGCTTGGCCACCGGGCGCGCGGCGGTAGCCGGTGCTGCCGAGGCCGTTGCGCCAGCAGCAGCGGCAGCCGGCTTGCTGCCCAGCTTCTGGCGCAGTTCGATCTGGCCCGGACGGAAGCCGCCGCGCATCGCGTCAACGCCATCTTCGATGGTGCCGTACGAGGTCTGCGCAGCCACGCGGTCGATGCGGATGGTGCAGCACGGGTGTTCGCTGCGGCCCAGCGAACGGCCGGTCTGCGGGTCCTTCAGTTCCTCGCCCAGGCGCACGGCCTGCCAGCGCTGGCCGGCCTGCACGGTGTCACCGCCCTGGCTCAGCACCACCTGGTCACCGTCCACCGACACCACCGATACCGGGAACAGCGTGGTGACGATGCTGGTGCCGATCTGGCCGGACAGCGATTCCATCATCGCCGCAGCCATGTTGCGGCCGTTGACCACACGCGGCAGGGTGCTCGGGCCGGTCGAGGCCAACTGGTGGTCGAAGCTGTCGGACATCACCACCTGGCCGGTGGTGGCGTTGATCAGGCGCAGGGTGATGCGGCCGCCACCGGAATACGAGGTCACCTGGCGGTCGGACATGCGCAGGTTGCGCACGCTGCGCGGGTACTCGAAGCGTTCGATGGTCGGGATCAGGATCAGGTCGGTCGCCAGCTGCTGGCCGACGCGGGCAGTGTCCTGCAAACGCACGTTGCCGCTGTTGATGTGGTCGATCTCGGCCTGCAGTTCGTCGCCGAACTCGCGATCCAGCACGATGAAGCGCTGGGTCTGGGTCAACGTGTCGGACAGGCGTGCGCGGATCGCGTCGGCCACTTCATCGGCGCTCACGCGGCCATCGCCCACGGCATAGCTGCCGGCCTTCGTACGCGGCAGCGCGACCACGATCTTCGGCTTGCCCTGCTCGTCCGGTGCGCGGTACTGGGCGATCTGGGCACGCACGCGTACCTTCCAGTAGCTGCGCATGCTGCGGTGGGTCACGTCGGAATCGAACGAGCTTGCGCCACGCTTGGCATCGACGCTGACCTTCTCGTCGTAGCTTTCCCTGACGCTGGCCGAGGCACCGCCGCCCTTGGCCGTGGCTTCGCCAGAGGCGCTGGCAGAGGCCGAGCCCTTGAAGCTCCAGCCTTCATCGCTGGCGCGCACGCGGGCGATGGTTTCCTCGTCCAGCTGCCGCACTTCGTCCTGCGACAGGATTTCATAGCCCAGCACCGCGCCCTGCGAGCCGGCGATCATCTGCTGGGTGAACGCGTCGGCGCGGATATCGCCGACGTGTTCATCATCCACGTCCACATGCAGGCCTGCGCGCAGGCTCTGCATCTGGCTGGCCACGCGTACGCCGTTGACCTGCGCCACCGCCGACTGCAGCGCCGCCAGCACCGCCAGTTCCGGGGTGCTGCCGATGCCGTCGGCCTCGCGCGCGACCTGGGTGGTGCCGCCGAAATCCGGCGTGCCACGCAGGGGCGCTGCTTCCACTGGCGCATTGCTGGCCAGTGCACTGGTTGCCTTGTCCTTGGCGGGTGTGGGCGCATCGGCGGCCGGGGTGTCCTGCTTGCCGCAGGCTGCAAGCAGCACGGCAGCCAGGCCCAGGCCGATCAAACGGGAGGTCGTACGCATGGGGTTGATCCTCGGATCAGATCGAGTCGAGCATCGAATCGGCGTTCGACGGCACCTTCACCTTGCTCTTCTTGGCGAAGGTCACGGCCGACTTGGTCGAGCCGTACAGGCCCTGGATGAAGCCCGGCGATTCCTTGGCCACCCATGCACCGGCAGCCAGCTTACGGCCGACGGTCGCCATCTGGGTGGCGCCCAGGTTCTTCATGCCGGCGGTGAAGTTGCTGGCTTCGCCGCCCAGCTTCTGCGCTTCGGCAGCCGACGCCAGCAGCGAGACCAGGCCTTCGGCATAGTGCTGCTTGGATTCAGCGTTCAGCTCCGGCTGCGCGGCCTGGCGCTCGTCGATCGCGGCCTGAGCGGCTTCGCTGACCGACACCGACTTCTTCATCGCATCGACGCTGACCGAACCCGACGACAGCGCCTGGCGCTCGGCTTCCAGCAGCTGCACCTGCTCGGCCAGGCCGAAGGCACGGGCGAACGAGGTCTGGGCCTGCAGCGAGTGCGACTGCGAGCTGACGAAACGACGCACCAGTGCTTCCTGCGCGGCTTCATCCGGTGCGACGGCGCTGGAGGCGCTGCTGCTGGAGGTACCGGTGGCGGCGCCGGCCAGGTCCTTCAGCTTGCCCAGGCCAGCGTGCGCCGGCATCGACAGGGTGGCGGCCGCGATGGCCAGGACAAGAGCGGTATTGCGGATCATGTGAGAGTCCTTTGGGAGAGACGGCCGCGGTGCGGCACGTGGGGAATCGGTAAGCCCCGGTGGATGCCGAGCGCGCTCGGCACCCACGGGGGCGGCGGATCAGCGGACCGCCTTGACGTTCAGTTCGTTGATCATCTGCTGGGCGGCCTTTTCGGCAGCCAGCTGCAGGGCATTGGTACGGGCCACGGTTTCATTCGGGCCGGTGCCGGAGAACTGCACCGGGCCGACCGACGACACGGTGCGCGGGAAACGACCGGTCACATCCAGCACCTTGCCGGTGACGGTGACGAACACGCGGGTGTTGCCACTGGCCGGATCACGGTCGCGCATGCCGATGTCGAGGGTGCCGACGGCGATGTACGGAATGTTGGCCGCACGGATGCCGTTGGCGGTGTCACGCAGGGTGGCCGGGGCCAGGTCGTTGCCGGTGCTGAAGTCCTTGCGGATGCGCTCGATGCTGAGCAGGCCACGCGATTCGCCTTCCACGTATTCGGCTTCAACCACTTCGTAGCCCGCGGCGCTGAAGGCCCCGGTCATCGCGGTGTTGACCTCGGCGGCGTTGGCCACCTTCCAGGTGATGTTGTCGGCGCGCGCGGTGGTGCTGCCGCCGCTGGTGACCGACACCGAACCATTCTGGTTGATGCTGCCGTTGGTGCTGACCGAGTTGCCGCGGAAGCTGTCGCCCTCACGGGTGTTCTCGCTGTAGCTGCTGCTGGCGTCGACGCGGCGGTATTCCTTGTCCTGGAACGACTGCACGGTGTCCTGCGAGCGCGCCATGAACAGGAAGGTCAGCAGCGAGCGCTGCGCGGCGGTGGCACCGGCCACGGCCGAACCCGCATCCAGCTTGGTCTGCAGCAGGGTGGTGTTGATCTCGGCACGGACGGTGACGGTGTAGGTCTTGGCTTTCTTGTCTTCGGTGTCCGACAGCGGCACAGCGCTGAGCACGTAGCGGTCGATCTCACCGATGAACTCGGCGCGGCGCGCTTCGAACAGGCGCAGCTTGGCCGCACCGGTTTCGGCGATGTACGCCTCCAGGGCATTGACCTTGGCCTTGTTCAGGGCCTGGGCACGGGTATCGGCACTCAGGCGCAGGCCGTAGCTGGCCGAGCCGGTGCCGCGCGAACTCGCGGTCTGCGCAGCGACCGGCGAGGCCACCACCAGCGCGATGAGGATGAGCAGGATGGTACGCATCAACGACATGACTTGATCAACTCCTGGAGGGCTTGGGTCTGCTGTTGCAACGGGCGGCCGCCCGGCTTCTGTTCGTCCAGCCAGGCGCGCGAATCGGCACGCTTGGCGGCGGCGCCGGCGAAGGCGTCGAGCCCGGCCAGCAGGGTTTCGTAGCTGGCCGACCACTGGTCGACCTGCCACTGCGTGGCCGGCACCACCTTGGTGGCGCCCTTGCGCAGTGGCTGTTCGAAATAGACCTTCCCCGAGAACGGCTCGGTCACCTTGGCGGTGAAGAAGGCGCCGAACAGCATCGTCTTCATCGCCGGGGTTTCCTCGATCACACCGCTCTTCAGTGCATCGACCTGCAGGTTGATGACGTAGTCGGGCTCGGGAATCTTCAGCTGGTAGACCTTGCCGTCGGCAAAGCGGGCAGCCATCGCGCCACCGATCGCCTGGCCCGAGGCCGGCGGCAGCAGCCCGACGCCGGTGTTGGACGACAGCGTCTTGGACAGTTCATGGGCGAGGGTGGCGCGCAGCGGCGCTTCCCACTTCGGGTCGGGCAGCTTGGCGCGGACCGCGTCGGACAGGGTTACACCACCGACCTGCAGACGGCGCACCGCCGCGTCGGGCAACCTGGCCTGGGCGAGGCTGGCCGCCAGCACCTGCGACAGGCTGGTATCGGCGCCGCCATACAGCAGATCGGCGACGATCGCGTCGATATCGTCGTTGTCCGGTCGGTAATCCTGCACGTCGATGCGCTGCAGGGTCAGCGGATAGGACGCGATCACCTGGCGCTCGCGGAAGTCGAAGAACAACGCCTGCAGCGCCACTTCCACCAGCACCTTGTACTGGTCGCCGATCGGCTCGACCGAGACCAGTTCGCGGTCCAGCGCGGCGGCCAGCACGGTGGCGCTGGTGGTGCCGTCGAGCATCGCCACCGGCTGGTCGATCAGCTCCAGGTGGGCCGGTGCGCGGCGCTTGAGCGACTGCGCCAGCGTCTGGTTCAGCGGGATCAGGCCACGCCGTTCCAGCACCGCATGCGCATGTGGGGTGGTCGCCTGCACGGCGGCGGCGTCAGCGGTATAGGCAAAACCGGCCCAATAGGCCTGCTGCGATTTGTCCGCGGCCTGCACGGCCATCGGCCATACGGCCAGGCACAGGGCACAGGCAAGCAGGCGCGCAAAAGCGCGCGATGCGCTCTTCGTCCTTGAATACATCCAACCGCTCCTCGGTCAATACGCACGGAATGCGGGCGCTGATGCGTCCGCTGGGCGCGAAACATAGCCGCTAAGGCGCGCGGCGACAAGTGCTGTCCTTGTCGGCTCAGTCCGTGGGGGGCAGGCCCGCCCGCTGCCGCAACAGTCCACGCTCGGCCTGGTTCTGGCTGAGCCGAGCCGCCTCGCCAAAAGCGTCACGCGCATCCTGCTCGCGCCCCAGTGCCTGCAACAGCTCGCCACGCACCACCTGCAGCGGCGCGTAGTCACGCAGGCGCGCGTCGACCAGCAAGGGCTGCAGCTGCGCCCAGGCGGCAAAGGGGCCGTCGCTGCGCAGGATCGCCACCACCCGGTTCAATGCCACCACTGGCGAAGGCTGCACCTGCAGAAGCTGTGCATAGAGCGCAGCAATGCGCGGCCAATCGGTATCCTCGGGGCGGCGCGCCGCTGCATGGCAGGCCGCAATGCGCGCCTGCAGCACGTAGGGATCGTCGCCACCACCCGCGGCCAGCGCACGCGCCAGCACCTGCTGCCCACGTTCGATCTGCAGCCAATCCCAGCGTGCGCGGTTCTGCTGGTCCAGCAGCACCGGCACGCCCTGCGCGTCCACCCGCGCCGCTGCGCGCGAGGCCTGCAGCTCCATCAGCGCCAGCAGGCCCAATACCGGCGGCACCGGCAACCGATGGGCCAGGATGCGGGCCAGCCGCAGCGCTTCCTCGCACAGCGTCGGGCGCATCCAGTCGTCGCCGGCGCTGGCCGCATAGCCTTCGTTGAACACCAGGTAGATCGCCTCCAGCACCGAGGCCAGGCGCTCCGGCATCGCCTCCGCGCGCGGCACTTCATAGGGCACCTGCTTCTGCGCCAGGGTGCGCTTGGCGCGCACGATGCGCTGGGCGATGGTCGGTTCCGGCTGCAGGAACGCGCGCGCGATCTCCACGGTGGTCAGGCCACCGAGCAGGCGCAGGGTGAGCGCCACGCGCGCATCGGCCGGCAGCACGGGATGGCAGGCCACGAACATCAGCCGCAGCAGGTCATCGCCCAGGTCGTCCTCCAGCGCCTGGCTGTCATCGGGTGCCGGCAGCGCCGCCGGATGCAGTTCCTCGCCCCATTGCGCGTGCTGCTGAGCCACACGTTGGTGCTGGCGCAGCACATCGATGGCACGGTTGCGCGCGGTGGTCATCAGCCAGGCTCCGGGGTTGTCCGGGATGCCCTGCTCCGGCCAACGCTCCAGCGCGGCCAGCCAGGTGTCCTGGGCCAGTTCCTCGGCACGGCCGACATCGCCACCGAGCAGCCGCGCCAGGCGCGCGATCAGCACTGGCGACTCCATCCGCCAGAGGGTTTCCAGACGCTGCGTCAGTGCGGGCTCGAGCATGCGCCGATCACAGCACGCAGGCCCGGCCCGCACAAGCGCCGCAGCTCACGCTTCAACAATCGGCTTGAAGCCGCCCCAGAACATGCGCTTCGTATCGAACGGCATGTCCTTCGGGCCCAGCGACGCCAGTCGCGGGTCGGCCATCACCTTTGCGTTGATGCGGTCGCGTGCCGCGCGCGAGCGGAACACCACGAAGGCGACGATCACCGTCTCGCCCGGTTTCGCCTTGACCGCGCGCGGGAACGAGGTGCTCTTGCCCGGCTCCACATCGTCGGCCACGCATTCCATGTACTGCAGCGCGCCATGGTCCTTCCACACCGCGCCGGCCTTGCGGGCAAGGCGGCGGTAGGCCGCCACCTTGTCCTGCGGGCACGGCAGCACGTAAGCGTCCACGTAAGCCATGCGGGTTCTCCTGCGGCGGCCGTCAGCCCGGCTCGCCGTCCATGTGTGCGATCTCCCAGAGATGGCCGTCCAGGTCCTGGAAGCCACGCTGGTACATGAAGCCGTAGTCGCGCGCCGGCTGCGGTTCGCTGGCGCCGGCGGCCAGGGCCTTGTCCACCAACTCGTCAACGGCCTTGCGACTGGGTGCCGAGAGTGCGTTGATCACTTCGGTGTGGGTGTGCGCGTCGGCAATCGGCTTGTTGGTGAACTGCTGGAAGAAGGGCTGGGTCAGCAGCATCACGTAGATGCTTTCGCTGATGACCATGCCGGCCGCGTCGTCGTTGGTGTAGGTCGGATTGAAGCTGTAGCCCAGCGCGGTGAAGAACGCCTTGGACTTCTCCAGGTCCTGCACGGGCAGGTTGACGAAGATCATCTGCGGTTGTGGTGCACTCATCGTTGAAGCTCCTTGTGGATGACAGAGGCGGGATCAGGGCTGCTTCATGCAGTTGACCATCCACGGCTTGCCGTAACGGTCGATCAGCATGCCCCAGCGATGTGCCCAGAACGTTTCGCCGATCGGCATCTGCACCTGGCCACCTTCGGCCAGCGCGGCGAACACGCGTTCGGCTTCTTCGATGCTGTCGACATCGACATTGATGGTGGTCGAGCCGCCCTCGCCTCCGCCGGGGCCGTCGGCTGCCATCAGGATGGCGTTGCCGATCTCGAGCTGGCTGTGCGCGACGTGGTCGAGGGTTTCCGGCGGCATTTCGTTGCAGCCCGGCGAGCCATCGGAGGGCGGCATGTCGCGGTACTTCAATTCCGAGGTGACCTGGCCACCGAGTGCCTTGGCATAGAACGCCATTGCCTCGTGGGCCTGGCCGCTGAAGCCGAGGAAGGGAATCAGTCTCATGGCAATACTCCGTTGTGCGGTTCAGGGTGGTAGTGCCGGGGCGTGCCCGGTTGGGAGAGGAATCGGGTCAGCCTTCCAGCTGTGCACGCAGACGCTGTTCCTGCTGCTGTAATTCGGGGGTGAAGGCTTCACCAAAGTCTTCTGCGGAGATCAGGGGACGCAGTTCCAGCGTGCCGCCCTCGCCGAACGGCGCACGGCTGGCCCATTCAACGGCCTCGTCCAGCGACCGCACCTCCCACAGCCAGAAGCCGGCGATCTGTTCGCTGGCAGGACCGAACGGACCGGCCTCGACCTTGGGTGCCCCGGCGCCGAAATGAATGCGACGGCCGCGCTGGGTGGCGTGCAGGCCTTCACCGGCCAGCATGATGCCGGCGGCCACCAGTTGTTCGTTGAAGGCGCCCATTTCGGACAGTTCCTGTTCGCTGGGCATGCGGCCGGCTTCGGAGTCGGCGTTGGCCTTCACGATCACCATCACTTTCATTTTGGTCTCCCGTGGGACGCGTGGTGCGTGCCCTTCACTGGGTACAACGAACCAGGGGACTGGGAATCGACACGTCTGTTGGAAATTTTTTTTCTTCCGCGGAAAGCGGGCCTTCGGCGAGGGTCGGCGAAGGCGCCGCTTCCCGCGCTGCAACATGCCCGTGCGCAATCCTGCGCCATCATGGGCACCCGCCCCCGCCAGGACCGCGCCATGCAGCAGTACCTGCTTCTGATCTACATCGAGCCTGCCCTGCTGCAGGCCCTGCCCACCGAAGAATTCAACGCGCTGATGCGCGACTGCCTGGCCCATGCCGACAAACTGCAGGCCGAAGGCACCCTGCTGGCCGCACAGAAGCTGCAACCGGTCGACACCGCACAGACGCTGCGCGTACGTGATGGCCACAGCCGCGTACTGGATGGCCCCTTCGCCGAGACCCGCGAACTGCTGGCCGGCTTCAACCTGATCGTAGCGCGCGACCGCGACGACGCCATGCGCATCGCCCGCGACTTCCCGTGGGCACGCTTCGGCAGCATCGAAGTGCGGCCGCTGGAAGACATGGACGCCGAGCGCGAACGCTGCGGCGCCCCGGCTGCGGCTATGGCAGCAGCCGTACCCTGATCTCGCGCGGACCGACGCCTTCGTTGCCGCTGTAGTCGCGCACGCTGGCGCGCACGACGTACTCGCCCGGCGGCAACGCCGCCGGCTGCCAGCGTCCGGTTTCCATCAGGCCATCACGCACGGTGTTGGTGGCCAGGTAGCGGAACCGGGTCACCGCGCTGCCATGCACGGTGATGCCGCTGTCCGGTGCGTAGGCCACGCGCACTGCTTCCCGCTGCGGCGGCATGCGGTTGAACACGATGTTCCAGCGCGGCTGCTCGTAGCCCTGCAGCGGTTGTCCCGTAGCATCGAGGATCTGGTAACCCACCTGGTACATGCCCAGGCGGCGTCGTGGCAGATTGTTGTCGACCTGGTCCCAGGCCTCCACCACGATCTGCACGCCACGCCCCTGCCGCGCAACCATCACCACGCCATCGCTGCCTGCGGCCATCGGCTGGTCGTTGTCGTCCAGCAGTGCTACATCAGTGATGCGCGGTGCGAAGTGATCGGCGTAGTTATGGAAGCCAAGCGCCACCGCATTGGTCTCGAAACCACCGGTGCCCACCGCCAGGTGCACGTGCGCCTGGTTGTTGATGCTGCCCAGGCGGTCACCCACGTGGATGCGCATGCCACGGCGCACGCGCATCCGCTGCAGCTTGCCCTGCTCGTCGTACAGCGCCTGCCAGCGCGCGTCGAACGGCACATCGCGCGGGGTGCGGCCGACGCGCATGTGGATGTACTTGAGGCGGTCCACCGCAAGGCCCTCGGCCTGCTCGCCCAGGTTCCAGGCCGCCACCGGGCTGCTGATCTTGCCATCGGCAATCGCCAGCACGGTCTGGCCCACATCACCGCGCACGTCGAAGCCGCCATGCAGGTGGTGGCGGCTCTCACCGCTGAAGTTGCCGCGCACTTCGCCCAGGGTGCCGACCACTTCGTGCCAGCCGTCCTGCGGTGCGAGCGGCCAACGGCCCCCCGTCTTCGGCAGCGCGGCATCAGCGGCCGGGCCGACCAGTGCCGGTGTCGGCAGTTCGCCCACCGGCAGCGGGCGCAGGCGATGCAGGCGGTAGCCTGCGGCGTCGGCCGCGAGCACGCTGCCATCGGCATCCATCGCCAATCCACTGGGGCGGGCCAGGCGCGGCAGGCGACCATTGCCGACCAGCGCGATCTGGTGGCCCTGCGGCGTCACCTGCACGATGCGGCCATCCAGATCACCCACGTACAGCACGCCGTCGTGGGTGGTGGCCAGCGACAGCGGCCCATTGATCACGCCACCGGCGGCGACCACGGTGCTGACCGTGCCATCGGCCCCCACCCGGCGCACGGCGTTGTTGAACAGATCGGCCACCAGCAAGGCACCCTGCGCGTCGAAGGCCAGCGCCACTGGCGTATCGAAACGCGCAGCGGCGCCCACGCCATCGGCAAAGCCTGGCCGATCACCACCAGCCAGGGTGCGCACACTGCCATCGGTACCGATCACCCGGATGCGGTCATTGAACGTGTCCGCCACGTAGACCTGGCCCTGCGCGTCCACCGCAACGCCCATCGGTGCATCGAAGCGCGCCTGCGTGGCCGGGCCGTCGGCGTGGCCCTGTTCGCCACCGGCCAACGTGGTCACCTGGCCATCGGTGCCGATGCGGCGGATCGCATGGTTGCCGGTGTCGGCCACGTACAGGTTGCCCTGCGCATCGCCGGCAATGCCCGAGGGCGTATTGAAGCTGGCCTGCAGCGCAGGGCCATCGACACGGCCCTCACCCTGCCCGGCCACGGTTTCAACGCGGCCATCGGGCAGGCGGCGGCGGATCCGGTTGTTGTCACCGGCATCGGTGAAATAGACACTGCCATCGGTGCCGCGCAGCAGTGCATACGGGTCGGCGAAGCGCGCCTGCGCGGACGCACCGTCGCGGTCACCGGGGTGGCCATCACCCGCCAGCGGCTCGATCTGCGCGGTCCAGGCCAAGGGCGTGGGCACCGGGCCGGCAGGGCCGGCCAGCGTTTTCAGCGGGGTGTCCCACCAGGTTGCAGCCAAGCCCACCGCCGTTGCCAACGCCACCCCTGCCGCCATCCATTGCCACCGTTCCATCGTGTTGCGCTGCCTCTGTTTGCTGCTTGAAGAGGCACCGACAATAGACGCTGCGCGTGCGATCCGCCACGGCCGATCATGCGGCTGAAGGCCAGGATTCGCTTCGTCGTGCTTGTCCTCGCTGGCCGTAGCAGGTTCAATGCGGTTCCCACGGATGGAGATTCTCCATGCCCCGCGCTCTCCCCCTCACCGCACTGCTGCTGGCCGCATTGGCCAGTGCGCCCGCCTCCGCTTCGATCACGGTGGCCCCGCAGAAGCCATCGGCCACCGCCGATGCAGTACACGCGGCGTACGCCACGCGCTGGGATGAAGCCATCCAGCAGGCACGCGGCGGCAATACGCTGGGTGCACTGATCAGCATGGAGCGGCTGATGGAGGATCCGTTGCTGGACGACTTCGATGCCGAGCGTCGCGGCCGCGCCTCGCAGGTCGCCGGCTGGACCGCTCTGATGCAGAAGAAGCCGGATCAGGCCCGCCGCTACCTGCAGCGGGCGCAGGAGGCCCTGCCGGAGGATGCACAGATCCTGCTCACCCTGGTGTCGGTGGAACTGTCGGACAACCAGCCGGCCGCAGCCACCACCTTGCTGGTGAAGGCACTGCGGCACGCCGACGCGCCGCTGCCGATCGATCACCACGCGGTCAACTACCTGCAGTACCGCCTGCGTGACCAGCCGCAGAAGCGCATGGACCTGCTGCAGGCGCTGTTTGACAACGGCTGGAAGAGTGGCGGCCTGGAACCCACCGGGCTGTGGCTGGCGCTGGCCACGCTGCAGGCCGACAACGGCCGTGGCGACAGCATTCCGGCCACGCTGGCGCGCATCGACAGCCCGGCCGAGATCATCCGCCTGCGCAGCGACAAGCGCTTCGATCGCTATGTCGATCGCGGTGACGCGCGTTTCGATCCGGTGCAGGCGGCACAGCGCCACCTCGATGAACTGCGTGTTTCCGGCCTGCTCGACCGCGCACTGGACGCGCGCATGGCCGAGTTCAGCACCACCTTGCTGATGCTGGACCGCAACGAGGAAGTGCTGTCGTTGACCGAGGGCATGGCCGCTGCCGCCAGCAACGGCGAATCGCCTGCCGCCACGGAAGCGGAATGGGTGGCCTGGCTGCTCAACAGCCGGCTCACCGCACTGCGCCGGCTGGGCCGGACCGATGAGGCACTGGCCACGGCGAAGCAGGCCGCCCGCATCGGCGCGCTCGGCCCGGATGGTGTCGAGCACCAGATGAATGTCGGCTTCGTGTTCAGTTCGCTGGGACGCATGCAGGACGCTGCGCAGGCCGTGAATGACATGCCGGGCCTCGCCGGTTACGGCAAGGCCGCACAGGCGCTGCTGCAGTTCGCCGCGGCCCGCGAGCGCGGTGATGCCAAGGCGCGCGATGCAGCACGCGCGGTGATCCTGGCCCAGCGCGACGATGCCCGCCTGTTCCACCGCGAAATGCTGCTGGAAGAAGGCGACCTGGACGGTGCCGCCGCCGTGCTGATCGAACAGCTGCGCTCGCCGGTTGAACGCGGTGAAACCCTGGCCAGCCTGCAGGACATGCGCACCTATCCGTCATTGCCGGGCGATGTGCGCATCGATGCCGCGTGGCGTGCACTCAAGCAGCGTGCCGACGTGCAGGCCGAAGTGGTACGCGTCGGCCGCATCGAGCGCTACGACCTGGTCAGCACTTCCACCTCGCGCTGAGCGGCTTTTGTGTAGAGCCGAGCCGATGCTAGGCTGCAATTGGCGCAGCCGAGCGTCGGCTCGGCTCTACAACGCCACGTGCAGGCAGCACCGTCCGCTAGCGGGCTGGCACTTCGGTGCGGATGCCCATCGCTTCGCGGTAGCGCGCATACAGCGCCATCACCTTGTCCACATAGGCCAGGGTTTCGGCGTAGGGCGGCACGCCCTTGTAGCGGGTGACCGCACCGATGCCCGCGTTGTAGGCAGCCGCCGCCAACGGGCGATCGCCGTTGTAACGGCGTAGCAGTGCGCGCATGTAGCGCGCGCCGCCCTCGATCGACTGCTGCGGCGAGAACGGATCGCGCACGCCATATTCCTGTGCGGTCTCCGGCATCAACTGCATCACGCCCTGTGCGCCCTTGGTCGAGACCGCCAGCGGATCGAAATTGCTTTCGGCATGGGCGATCGCACGCAGCCAGGCATCGTCGACGCCGGTAGCTTTGGCCGCGGCCTTGAACTGCCTGGCGTGCTGCGCGAGCTGCGGCGTGCCGACCTTGCCCAGGCCCTCGTGTGCAGGCTCGCCCGGCGGCGTGGCCACGGTGAACTTCAGGAATACCCGCGAGCCGGGCAGGTTGCGGGTGGAATAGACCAGCACGCCGTCCTGCTCGCGCTCGTACAGCACACCACTGAACACGCCCATGTTGCCCCACAGGTTCGGGGCCTGGATGGCGTTGTCGTCGATCTCCTTCGGCGTGCACCGCGATCCCGGCTCCGGTGCGGTGGCCAGGCTGACGGTGTTGCCCTGCACGCAGCGATAGACCGTGCGCGCGGCAGCCATCCCGGGCCACAGGATGGGCAGCAGCACCAGTGCAAGCAGGAGAGGTCGATGGGACATGGCGGCCGGATGATCCGGCCGCGCCCGCGAATGTTGGGTGAATGGGCGGTTGGCAGGGCTGCGCCCTGCACCCGCGGTAGTGCCGGCCGCTGGCCGGCAACCTCAACGGCAACGGCAGCGGCCGATTTCCTGCGGCTGACAGTAGATCCACGCCCTGCGTGGATGAAACTCTCTGGAGACGATGGATCAATCGATGGAACGGAGACGTTGGATCACTTCGCGGCCTTCCGGCGCACCCAATACCCCGCGCCCAGCAGCACGAACCACACCGGGCTGGCGATCAGCGCCTGGCGGGTGTCGACCTGCAGGCTCAGCAGCACCAGCACGGCGGCGAAGAACACCAGGCAGGCCCAGCACATGGCGACGCCGCCGGGCATCTTGAAGATCGAGGCAGCGTGGCGCTCCGGGTAGCGACGGCGATAGGCCATGTAGGCCACCAGGATCAGCGACCAGACGAAGATGAACAGCACCGTCGCCAGCGTCGTCACCAGGGTGAAGGCGGTCACCAGGTTCGGAATCAGGTAGATCAGCAGCGTGCCGCCCAGCAGGCACAGGCACGAGAACAGCAGGCCACGGGCCGGCACCGCAGCGCGCGACAACTTCGACAGCCCGCGCGGAGCGTGGCCCTCTTCGGCCAGGCCGTACAGCATGCGGCTGGTGGAGAAGATGCCACTGTTGGCCGAGGACGTGGCCGAGGTCAGCACCACGAAATTGATCAGGCTGGCCGCGGCGGGAATGCCGGCCAGCACGAACAGCTGCACGAACGGGCTCTTGTCCGGCACCACCTGCCGCCACGGGGTGACCGCCATGATCGCGATCAGCGCCAGCACATAGAAGATGATGATGCGCACCGGGATCGAGTTGATTGCCTTGGGCAGGTTGCGCTCGGGGTCGGCGGTTTCGGCGGCGGTGGTGCCGACCAGCTCGATGCCGACGAAGGCGAACACCGCAATCTGGAATCCAGCGAAAAAACCGACCAGGCCCATCGGGAACATGCCACCGTCATTCCACAGGTTCGACAGCGACGCGGTGTGGCCGCTGGGTGAGGTGAAGCCCCACGCCACCAGACCGGCGCCGGTGATGATCAGCGCACAGATCGCCACGATCTTGATCAGCGCGAACCAGAATTCCATTTCACCGAACAGCTTCACCGTCACCAGGTTCAACGCCAGCAGCAGCATCACGCAGGCCAGCGCCGGTTTCCAGGCTTCAAGCCCCGGGAACCAGAACTGTGCGTAGGAGGCGATCGCGATCACGTCGGCAATGGCGGTGACGATCCAGCAGAACCAGTAGGTCCATCCACAGAAGAACCCGGCCCACGGGCCGAGCAGGTCGGTGGAGAAATCGATGAAGGATTTGTACTGCAGGTTGGACAGCAGCAGCTCGCCCATCGCACGCATCACGAAGAACAGCATCGCGCCGATGATCAGGTAGACGAAGACGATGGACGGGCCGGCCAGGCTGATGGTCTTGCCCGAGCCCATGAACAGGCCGGTGCCGATGGCACCGCCGATGGCGATCAGTTGCAGGTGGCGGTTGGACAGGCTGCGGCGCAGGTGCTCGGGGGGCGTGGCGGGCTCGGTCATGGGCGCGGGAAGGGGCGGGCGAAGCGTTCGACGGTAGTCCTCCGCGACGCCGAGCGCCAGCGCCAGACGGCCCCATTGCGTCAAAGCAGGCCGCTTTCACCACAATGTGACCGAATACCGTATTGATCCCATTCCGCCCGGCCCGGTGCCATGCTGAGATAGCCGCATCTGCCCAAGGACCGGCCCGACCATGCGCCCTGCCCCGCCCGCCCCGCTGGAGCCCCGGCCATGAGCCGCCTGCGCGTCATCATCGGCGGTACCGCACTGGCCCTGCTGGCCGCTGCGGTGCCGATCGCGGTCATGGCCTACGCCACCTGGGACCGCGCGGTCAGCGTCGAACAGCAGCGCCTGCGCGACATCGCCGATCGCACCCTGCGCCGCTCCGACCTGTCCTACCAGGAGGCGCTGGCGGCGCTGAAATCCGCCGAAGCCGGTGCCTACGTGTCCTGCAGCCCCGAGCACATCCGGCGCATGCAGACCCTGGTGATGACCACCCCATCGATTGACCAGATGGGCTACTTCGAAGGAGGCAAGCTGCGCTGCACCTCCTGGGGGCCGTTCCTGTCGGATGTGGATCAGCCCAGGCCGGACCACGTCACCAGCGACGGCGCCGGCATCGCAGTGGACGTGCGCCCGGAAATAAGCGGGCGACGCCAGGTGCTGGCGATCCTGTATGGGTCCTACGACGCTCTGGTGGACCCACGCCGCTTCGTCGATGTCATCGCCGACCCGAATGTGCGGCTGGCACTGGCCAGCCCCGATGGACGCCTGCTGGCCAAGCAGTCGGGCATGGATCCGGAGCTGCTGCAGACGCTGCTGCGCGACCCCGGCGAGGGCCTGGACCACACCACCTTGTTCGCCACCGCGCGCAACGAGGAGTGGCTGGCGATCGCCACCACCCCGCGCACCGCGCTGGCCGCCGCGTTCCGCCAGCAGGCGTGGCTGTACGTGCCGGTGGGCCTGCTGCTGGCCGCCGCCGGCGCCGGGCTGGTGATCTGGCTCTCGCGCCGCCGCCTGTCGCTGCGCGGTGAACTGGCCACCGCCATCCGCCGCCGCGAGCTGTACCTGCATTACCAGCCGATCATCGAACTGGACACCGGCATCTGCGTCGGCGCCGAGGCCCTGGTCCGTTGGCAGCGCCCGGATGGCACCCAGGTGCGACCGGACCTGTTCATTCCGCTGGCCGAAGAGGCGGGCATGATCGCCGACGTCACCGACCTGGTGATCGAGAACGTGGTGCGCGACATGCGCGAGCTGCTGGTGGCCGATCGCAGCGCCCACATCGCGATCAACCTCGCCGCCGAAGACATCAGCAGCGGCCGCGCCCTGAAGATGATCTCCCGGCACATGGCCGGCAGCGGCATCCTGCCGCAGCAGATCTGGATGGAGGCCACCGAACGCGGCTTCCTCGACCTGGACCGCGCGCGCACCATGCTCGCCGCCGCCCGCCGTGCCGGCCACAGCGTGGCCATCGACGATTTCGGCGTCGGCTTCTCCAGCCTGCAGTACCTGGAACAGCTGCCACTGGATGCGCTGAAGATCGACAAGTCGTTCATCGATGCGATCGGCACCGAAAGCGCGACCAGCCCGGTCACCCCGCACATCATCGACATGGCCAAGGAGCTGGGCCTGTGGGTGGTGGCCGAGGGCGTGGAAACCGAAGCGCAGCTGGCCTACCTGCACAGCCGGCATGTGGAATTCGGTCAGGGCTGGCTGTTCTCGCGGCCACTGCCACGCGATGAATTCATTGCCTTCCATCACAAGCGGCAGCAGCAGTACGGTCCTGCACGCGAACACATGCAGAACCCGCGCAGCGTGCCGATCGAACAGGTGCCACTGGAGTGAGGCACCCCGGCAGTGCCGGCCGCTGGCCGGCACCACCTGACCCGTGATCGCCGCCTACGCCCACGCCTTCGGGCGTGCCAGCAGCCACGCGGCGGTCACCGCCAGCAACAGCAACGGCAGCCATCCCAGCTGACGGGGGCCGCTGGCCTGCAGCAGCATGCCGCCCGCTACGCCCCCGCCGGCGATGGCCAGGTTCCAGCCGGTCACCAGCATCGACTGCGCCAGATCGGCCGCAGCCCCGGCACGCCGGGCCAATGCGGTCTGGAACAGGGTCGGCACCGCGCCGAATGCCACGCCCCACAGGATCGTCGCCAGCAGCAGTACCGCTGCCACGCCGGGCCACACCAGCAACGCCAGCACCGGCACGATGAAGCCGATCACCGCTGCCCACACCAGTGCGTGCAGGTGGCGATCCACGCCCCAGCCGGCAATGCCGATGCCAGCGATGGCTGCCACGCCGAAGGCGAGCAGCAGCCGGTCCAGCCATGCACCGGCGCCCGCATCGACCGCCAGCGGCTCGATGTAGGTGTAGAGCACGTTGTGCGCCAGCACGTACAGCGCCATCACCAGCAGCGCACTGCGTACACCGGGCAGGCGCCACACGGTCGCCAGCGAAGTGCGTTGCCCGGCCCCGGCGGCCGGCAGCGCAGGCAACGCCCAGCGCGCGTAGGCCAGCAGCAGCAGGCCCAGCACGCTCATCAGCGCGAACGCCCAGCGCCAGCCGATCTGCTGGCCCAGCAGTGTCCCCGCCGGCACCCCCAGCGACAGCGCCAGCGGCGACCCGACCATCGCGACCGCGATGGCCCGCCCCTGCAGCGACGGCACCACCATGCGCGCGGCGTAGCCAGCCACCAGCGACCACAGCAGGCCACCACTCACCCCGGCCAGGAAACGCGCAGCGAGGATCAGTGCATAGCTGCTGCTCAACGCGGTCAGCGTGTTGACCACTACGAAGCCGGCGATGGCCGCCAGCAGCAGCGGGCGTCGTGGCAGGCGCTGGGTCAACGCGGTCATCGGCAGCGCCGCCATCACCGAGCCCAGCGCATACACACTGACCAGCTGGCCCACGGCAGCATCACTCACGCCCAGGCTCTCGCCCATCGGCCGCAGCACGCCGGCCGGCAGGGTCTCGGTCAGCAGGGTGATGAAGCCGCCGCCGGCCAGCGCCAGCAGGCCGGCCCACGGCAGGCGCGTGGCCTCGCCCGCCGGACTGGCTGCATCGATGGCATGGCCGCTCATCGCGTGGTCTCCAGGTCGGCATAGACCGCGTCGCGCAGTTCATCGACAAACGCGCCATCCATGCCTTCGTACAGCGTGTTGGTCAGCGCCACCACGCTCAGCCCGCGCGCCGGATCGACGAACCAGCTGTGCCCGTACGCGCCGCCCCAGCGCCAGCTGCCCACGCCCTGCGGGGTACCACTGGCGGCGGCATCACGCAGCACCGCAAAGCCCAGCCCGAAGCCCCAGCCGGCAGGCTCCGGCGGCCCCTGTTCGCCCACCTGCGGGCTGGCCATCTCTGCCGCCAGCGCACACGGCAGCAGGTCGGATGTGCGCACGTCTCGCAGCGCCTCCAGCACTGCCATCACCTCGTCGGCGGTGCCGACCAGGCCCGCACCGGCCGAGGCGAAGCGGCTGGCATCGGTGGCGCGCGCAAGGCTGTACTCGATGCCGACCGTGCCCTCGAACGGCGCGACCATCTCGCCTTCCTGCAGGCGATGCGGCTGCGGCGTGTCGCTCACATAGGGCGTTGCCAGGCGCTCGGCAGCGCGCGTGGCGAACGCCGTATCGCGCAGGCCCAACGGGGCAGCCAGCAGACGCTCGAACAGCGCCTGCAACGTTTCACCGGTCGCCGCTTCGGCCACCGCACCGGCCACGTCCACGCCCAGCGAGTACAGCCACTGGCTGCCCGGTTCAAACAGCAGCGGCGCCTGTGCGATACGGCGCACGTTCTCGGCCAGGGACACCGGGCTGGCGTCCATGCCATCGCTGACGCCGGCCCGGGCGTACGGTCCGTGCGCATCGGCTTCCAGGAAGCGGTAGCCCAGCCCGCTGCTGTGGCTGAGCAGCTGGCGCAGGCTGATCGGCGGCCTGCGGCCATCGGCCAGCGCCGGCCGGAAATCCGGCAGCCAGCGCTGCACCGGCGTATCGAGGTCGAGCACGCCTTCGGCCACCAGGCGCAGGATCACCGTGCTCAGCAGTGGCTTGCTGACCGAGGCCAGCCGGAACAGCTGGTCGCGCTGCATCGGCATGCCCGACTCCCGCTCGGCCAGCCCGGTCGCGCTGGCGTGGCGCAGCACGCCATGTTCGCGCACCAGCACCACCGCACCGACCAGGCGCGTCGGGTGGACCTGCTGCAGCACGCGCTGCACCAAAGGCAGCGTCGGTGCGCGTTCAAGTGAAAAAGCGGCATTCATCGCGGTGATCCGTGGGGGAGAGGCCCGCCACGTTAGGCAGCACGGCGCGGCGCAAAAAGCCGGTTGCGGCTCCGGGCATCATGGACCGTGCAGTCCGCAATCGGCATGATGGCCGGAACTGCAAGGCCGCAAGGGCCAGCGCCCGTCCCGCACCACAGTGTTGCGGTGGCGCCGCCGCCCGCCGCGAGCACACGACCCTACCCTGCCGCTTTCATTGCCCCTACGCCGATGTCAGTCCTGGACAACCTCGCCAACCTGCAGACCTTCGTCCACGCCGCCGACACCCGCAGCTTCGTCGAGACCGGGTGCCTGCAGGGCATCTCTGCTTCCGCCGCCGGCAAGTGCGTTGCACGGCTGGAGCATGCGCTCGGCGTGCGCCTGTTCCACCGCAGCACCCGCAGCATCACCCTCACCGCCGAAGGCCAGCTGTTCCTGGCGCGCTGCCGGCGCATCCTCGACGAACGCGATGCGGCCCGCACCGAGCTGGCACAACCGCACGCCACGCCCAGCGGCACGCTGCGCATCAGCCTGCCGCTGGTCGGCGACCTCACCCTGCCGTTGATGGCCGAGTTCATGGCGGCGTACCCGGATATCCGCCTGGATCTCGACTTCAGCGATCGCCTGGTCGATGTCATCGAGGAAGGCTTCGATGCGGTGCTGCGCGTGGGTGAACCCAGCGACTCGCGGATGAACGCACGCCGGCTGGGGGTGTTCCCGCGCCGTGTCATCGCCTCGCCGGGCTACCTGCAGCGCCGCGGGGTTCCGCGCACGCCGGCGGAACTGATGCAGCACACGCTGCTGCACTATCGCTTCCCCACCACCGGCAAGCTGGAGCCGTGGCCGATCCACTGGCCCGACGATCAAACGCCACAGGAACTTCCGGTGCACATGGTGGCCAACACCATCGAAGCACGGGTGGCGCTGGCGCTGCGCGATACCGGCCTGGCCTTCGTGCCGGTGCACTCGGTGCGCGAGGCGCTGGCCGACGGCCGCCTGGTCACCGTGCTGGAAGATCACGTGCACTCCTGCGGCACCTTCCACCTGTTGTGGCCCTCGGGCCGCCACGTGCTGCCGAAGCTGCGGGTGTTCATCGACTTCGTCGGCGCCCGGCTGGGTACCGTGCCGTAGATCCACGCCATGCGTGGATGCTCAAGGTCAGCCGAGCATGGCTTGGCTCTGCCGCTGCACGCAGCCATTCAGCCAGCCCCGTTATACTGGCCCCTCATTCCTCCAAGAGGCTCGCGACCGATGCGCCATTGATGCCGCCGTCTTCCCATTAGACGGCCTGACTCTTCCCGCCCCTGCGCGCAGGGGAGAACCCGGCATCCATGGAGGTCGCATGACCCCGCATTCCCTTACGCTCGATCGCGTGTCGTATCGATTGGCAGACGGCCGCCCGCTGTTCGCCGATCTGACGTTTTCCTTCGAACCCGTCGCCACCGGTCTGGTCGGTGCCAATGGCACCGGCAAGAGCGTGCTCGCACGCCTGCTCGCCGGCCGGCTGCTGCCCGACAGCGGGCAGATCCGCCGCAGCGGCCGCATGTTCCTGTTGCCGACACCCGGCTATCCACCCGCCGGCACGGTCGGCGAACTGGCCGGCGTCGGCGAGGCACTGGCCGCGCTGCAACGCATCGAAGCCGGCGGCGTGGACGAAGCCGATTTCGCCTGCGTCGGCGAGCGCTGGGATCTGCGCGAGCGCCTGCGGCAGCAATGGCAGGTGCTCGGGCTGCCCGGCGATCTCGATCCCGCCCAACCCGCTGCGCGCCTCAGTGGCGGGCAGGCCATGCAGGTGGCGCTGTCCGGCGCCTGGGCCAGCGGCGCCGAGTGGCTGATCCTGGACGAACCCAGCAACCACCTCGATGCCCGCCATCGCCAGCAGTTGTACGAACGGTTGCAGCAGTGGCGCGGCGGCCTGCTGGTGATCAGCCATGATCGCCAACTGCTGGCGCACATGCAGCAGATCGTCGAGCTCGACGCGCGCGGACTGCATCGCTATGGCGGGCCGTGGCAACACTACGCCGACGCGCGGGCCGCCGAGCGCGAAGCGGCCGCTGCGCAGCTCGACCACGCCCGCGCCCAGCACCGGCAGCAGCAGCGCAGTGCGCGCGAACAGCACGAACGGCAACAGCAACGCCAGGCGCGCGGCAATCGTGATGCGAAGCAGGCCAACCAGGCACCGATCCTGCTCGGCCGGCAGAAGCAGCGTGCCGAGGCCAGCCATGGCCGCGCGCAGCAGGTACAGGCCGAGCGCCTGCAGGCCAGCGCAGAGCAGCTGCGCGCTGCGGCCTCGGCGGTTCACGCCACACCGGAGCTGGCACTGTTTGCCAGTGAGGGCGAGCGAGGCAGCGCACGACTGCTGCAGGCCGAGTCGCTGGTGCTGCCGCATGGCTGCCGCGCGCCGTTGCAGCTGGAGATCCGCCGCGGCCAGCGCATCGCCGTGGTCGGCGACAACGGCAGTGGCAAGTCCACGCTGTTGCGCGTGTTGGCCGGCCAGCTGCCTGCACGCAGTGGCACCGTGCAACGGCATGCGCCGCTGGCGCTGCTCGACCAGCAGCTGCTGGGACTCTCCGGCGAACGCAGCATTCTCGACACCGTGCAGGCTGCCAACCCGGCGGCCGATACCGGTGAACTGCGCACACGGCTGGCCCTGCTCGGGTTGGACGCCCAGCGCATCCAGCGTGCCGCCCACCACCTCAGCGACGGCGAGCGGGTGAAAGGCGCGCTGGCCAGCGTGCTGTATGCCGATCCAGCACCGCAGCTGCTGCTGCTCGACGAGCCCGGCAATGCGCTGGATCTGGGTGCCCTGCAGGCGCTGGAAGCACTACTGGTGGCCTGGCCGGGCGCGTTGGTGATGGTCAGCCACGACCGGCACCTGCTGCAGGCGCTGCGGCCGACGCAGGTGTTGCAGGTGAGCGCCGAGGGTTGGCAGTGGCGTGACGCCTTGTAGATCCACGCCATGCGTGGATGGCGTATCGACCAGGGGTAGTGCCGGCCGCTGGCCGGCAACCCATGGATCCTCAGTGCACCGTCACCGCTTCCACACCGGGAATGCCTGCGGCATCTGCTGCCACAGCAGCGGTCCGGCACGCAGTTCCTGGTCGTTGAGCAGGCAGGCATCCAGTTCCGCACGGACCGCACGCTCATCCATGTGCACGCCGATCACCACCAGTTCCTGGCGGCGATCCCCCCACAACGGGTGCCACAGGCGCTGCATCGCCAGATGCGCGGCCGCGTCCGGGAAGTGCTCCGGCCCCGGCAACGGTGCGCTCCAGCAATCGGCCTGCTGCCGCGCCCAGCCGAGGTCGCTGTACGGCAGCGGCGTGGGCGGCAGCAACGGCGGCGTGTCCTCCAGCCCTGCGCGTACGCGATCACGCGCGGCATACCAGAATCCTGCGGCCTGCGTGCGTGTCGCGGCGCCGACGCTGCTCAGCTCACCCACCCAGTCCATGCGGTTGGCCAGCCAGAACCAGCCCTTGCTGCGGATCACGCCAGGCATGCCCGACTGCAGCGCGCGGGCGAAGCGGGCGGGATGGAACGGTCGCCGCGAGCGGTAGACGAAACTGCCGATGCCGTACGCCTCGGTTTCCGGCGTGTGCTCGCCACGCAGTTCCTTCACCCAGCCCGGCGCGCGTTGCGCACGCTCGAAGTCGAAGCGACCGGTGTCCAGCAGCTCGGCCAGCGGCACGTCACCGAAGCGGGACAGCAGCAGCTTCGCGTCGCGGTTCAGGCCGCGCAGCACGGCCAGCGTGTCCTGCAGCACTTCGCCATCGGTCTGGTCGACCTTGCTGACCACGATCACGTCGGCAAACTCGACCTGCTCGCACAACAGGTCGACCACGCCGCGATCATCGTCCGGTCCGGCCTGCTGGCCACGCTCGGCCAGGCGCAGCGTCGAGCCGAAGTCGGCGAGGAACGCGCTGCCATCCACCACCGTCACCATCGTGTCCAGGCGCGCGATGTCACTCAGGCTGAAGCCCTGCTCGTCGCGTACCGCGAAGGTGGCCGCCACCGGCATCGGCTCACCGATCCCGGTCGACTCGATCAGCAGATAGTCATAGCGCCCGGCGTCGGCCAGCCGCCGCACTTCCTGCAGCAGGTCGTCGCGCAGCGTGCAGCAGATGCAGCCATTGCTGAATTCCACCAGCGTCTCTTCGGTGCGGCGCAGTTCGGCGCCGCCCTCGCGCAGCAGCTGCGCATCGATGTTGACCTCGCTCATGTCGTTGACGATGACCGCCACGCGCAGGCCCTCGCGGTTGCGCAGGATCTGGTTGAGCAGGGTGGTCTTGCCGGCCCCCAGGAAGCCGGACAGCACGGTGACCGGAAGGCGACGGTCGGCGCGGGAAGCAGTGTTCATGTCGGAGCGGGTTGGCTGCGGAACGGAAATGTTACTGTATAACACTTGTTGCGCAAGGAGCCGCCCCGATGAAGTCACCGTCTGCCGCCCTGCTCGATGCCGGCGCGGTCGCCCTGTCCGGCCTGTGCCTGCTGCACTGCCTGGCGTTGCCCCTGCTTGCCGCCGCGCTGCCGCTGTTCGGCACGTGGGCTGAAGCGGAATGGGTGCATCTGCTGTTCGTGGCCATCGCCCTGCCGTTGACCGGCTACGCGCTGTGGCGCGCCGAACGCCGTCACCCGCTGCCGGTGCTGGCCTGGGCCACCGCCGGCACCGGGCTCGGCCTGCTGCTGGCCGGTGCACTGGCGCTGCCCTCGCACGACTGGGAAACACCGATGACGGTCACGGGCAGCCTGCTGCTGGCCGCCACGCATATCTGGAACGCGCGGCACTACCTGGTCATTTCCCGTAGCGCCGCAGCAGCTCGACCAGCACCTCGGCCTCGGCCGCCCGCTGCTGCGGGTCTTCGGCGCCCACCACGTGTTCCTGCAGGTGCTCGTGCAGCAGCTCCATCAGCAGGCTGTGGGCGGCACCGCGCACGGCGGCAACCTGCACCAGCACGTCCGCACAGTCGCCGGCCTCGCCCTCGGGCGTGTCCAGTGCCTGCTCCAGTGCCGCGACCTGGCCGGCGATGCGGCGCACCCGGGTCAGCAGCTGCTTTCGATTCCTGTGTACATGGGCCATGGCTGGATCATATACCCTATGGGGGTATCCACTCCACCTCCGTTGGTCACCCTCCATGCACCTGGACGCCCTCGCCGCCGCCCGTCGCCACGAACACCGCTTCGACGACGGCAATCCGCTGGCCGAACGCAATACCCGCCGCGCCCTGTGGCTCACCGTCAGCATGATGGTCGTGGAGATCGTCGGCGGCTGGTGGTTCAACTCCATGGCCGTGCTCGCCGATGGCTGGCACATGAGTTCGCATGCGCTGGCGCTCGGGCTTTCAGTGTTTGCGTACCGCTGCGCACGCCGCTACGCGCACGACCCGCGCTTTGCCTTCGGCACCTGGAAGATCGAGATCCTGGCCGGCTATACCAGCGCCATCGCCCTGCTCGGCGTGGCCGCGCTGATGGCCGTGCAATCGCTGGAGCGGCTGTGGGTACCGGCGCCGATCCACTACAACGAAGCCATCGCCATTGCGGCCGTCGGGCTGGGCGTGAACCTGCTGTGCGCCTGGTGGCTGCACGACAGCCCGGGCCACGCGCATCATCACCACAGTCATGCCCATCACCATGACCACGGGCATGGCCACGACCACCACGACCACGGCCATGCGCACGGTCACGATCTCAATCTGCGCTCGGCCTACGTCCATGTGCTGGCCGACGCCGCCACCTCGGTGCTGGCCATCGTCGCCCTGCTCGGCGGCAAGCTGCTCGGCCTGACCTGGCTGGACCCGGTGATGGGCCTGGTCGGCGCCGTGCTGGTCACGGTGTGGGCGGTCGGCCTGCTGCGCGACAGCGGCCGCATCCTGCTCGACGCGCAGATGGACGCGCCGGTGGTGGCCGAAGTGCGCGAAGTGATCGAACAGGGCCCGTGGCCGGCACGCCTGGCCGACCTGCACGTCTGGCAGGTCGGTCGCGGCAAGTACGCGGTCAGCGCCAGCGTGGTCACCAGCGACGCCACACTGGATGCCGATACCGTGCGCAACGCGCTGGCGATCCATGAAGAACTGGTGCATGTGACGGTGGAGATCCACCGCAGCGAGTGAGCCGCCAGGTAGTGCCGGCCCCTGGCCGGCACCCTCATGAGCTTCGGACCCCATCTCCAGTTGCCCGCCAGCGGCCGGCACTGCCGCTAGAGCTTCAGCATCATCCGCAGCAGGTACATCAGCAGCGGCAGCGCACTCAGCACCGCACCGCCGATGCCGATCCATGGCCAGCGCTCGCCACGCACGCGCGAGGCCACTGCCAGGCCACCGCCCACCAAGGCCGCGCCCAGCACGCCCACCCCCAGCCCAGCGGCCATGCCATTGCCACCGGCAGCGACTGCCGCCTGCGCCGCCACGGTGCCCGCGCCCCAGCCCACAGCAATCCCCAGCCAACTGGCCACGCCGCACCACGGTGCCTTGCCCTGCGCCATCCGAAAACCCCTGTGTCCTTGCCGAATTTCTGTACGGGCCACGCCCGCGTGCTGCCTACACTAGCCGCACCTGCCCTGTAGGGACATCCCATGCGCGCGCGCCGCCTGCTGCTGCCCGGTGCCCTCCTGCTGCTCACTGCCTGCGGCGACGATGCGCGGCTTCCCTTCTCCGCCGACCCATTGCAGGGCTGCTTCGCCACCGCCGCGCGCAAGCCCGCCGACTTCCGCATCGACAAGGAAGGCGGCCAGTACTTCGTTTCCTTCAGCCGTGGCGCGCAGTGGCAGCGCGAACCGAACGCCCTGCACAAGGCCACCCGCAGCGAGATCAGCCGTTACTTCCGCGACGACGCCGACCAGATCGACAGTGCCCTGATCCGCATGTCCGGCGGCTTCGGCATCTTCCACTTCAACAAGGGCGCGACGTTGAAGGGCAAGGCCAGCGACAGCGACTACATGGCGCTGATGCTGATAGGGGCCGGGCCGGTGTATGCGGTGAAGTGCGATTAGGCAATGGATCAACATTCAAACTAGTGAGAAAAGTCTGAAATGTGGTCAAGTGGACCGGCCAGAGTTCTGTAGACACTCAGTTGCCGCTCTGCGCGTAGCGCCTTTCAAACTCTACCGGTGACACGCCGCCAGCGGAACCATGCCGGCGGATCGGGTTGTAGAACATCTCGATGTAGT